>PMIZ01000015.1 GCA_003157225.1 Actinomycetota bacterium
AAGTCCGGTGGCCGGCTCATCGCCAAATATAAGAACCCGGCATTTGAAGAGCGCACCAGCCAACGCACCGACAAGCCTATCACCGACATCTCTGACGCCCTGGCTTTCGTGGCCGAGTATGTCAATGCCGAGCGCCTGGGCCATGTCGCGCAGCAGTTAGCTGAGCAGGGCTTGGACCCCTATGACATCCACAACACCCGCGAGCTCATCAACGCGATGATCGCCGATGTCTACCGCGAGGGCAAAGAGGACTACGAGAAGATGCCGATAGACCAGCGCAAAGCCGCCAACGGAGCCATTGGCCGCGAGGCCAAGAGCCTGATGGACCGGGTGCGCGAAGAGCGGGCCTTTGGCACGCCTGACAAAGCCGCTTAGAGGGGGAAGCCATGATCGAGTTCTTCACGCCTGACCGCAAAGACGAGGGTAAGTTCGAGGACATCCTGAAGCTAGGAGTCTTGCGCTCCCGCGTCTTCTTCCTCGACTCTGAAGTCGACTGTGAGCTGTCCCGCCGCTTCCGCCGCGAGACCATCGCAATGTCCGGCGCCAAGAATGGCAAGGACCCCATCACCGTCATCATCAACTCGCCAGGCGGCGAGGTGACTGAGGGCTTCGCCATCATCAGCACCATCCGTCAGCTCCAGCGCCAGGGGGTCAAGGTCCAAGCCCTGGTCCAGGGCGACGCGGCTTCTATGGCCGCCGTCATCGCCGCTGCTTGCGACACCTGCGAGATGACCTCTCTCTCTCGACTCATGTGGCACGGCATCACCGGCGGCTTCATGGGCGACCTGTCTGACCTCGACGCTAACAAGCGCGAGATCGAGAACATGGCCGAGCGCCTGATGGAGATCCTGACCAAGCGGGCCCGCAACGAAGACTCGAAGTATCACAACCCCGCCTTCGTCAAGAAGATCCTGCGGGATAAGAAGCCGGTCTGGATCTACCCGAAGGACGCTCTAGAGGCCGGGATCGTGGATGAGGTGGTGGAATGATGGGCCGCCTGAAGCATCGCCTGTTCATTGGATCTATAGACATCGCATTCCGCGTCTTCTTTCTCTTCTTGATCGTCCCGTGGCTGGTGATCTTCGGCGTGTCGCACCTGTTCATCCTCGGGTTCATCGTCGGGGGGATGTTCATATGAGCTTCCTGGCCCTGCTCCACGACATCGCGGCGAGAGACCCGATGGTCATCACCTTCAACTGGTTCTTGTCCCGCCCCAAGACGCGGCCTGTCGTGGTGGACACGCAGCCGACACCCTACTTCAACAGACGTCAGTATCACCTCGACCGGGCCGATGACTTGGAGGAGTCCATGCGCCTCATCCTGGCCGGCGAGGATGTCGGCATCACAATGGAGCAGGCCAAGAACCTGTCAGCCATGCACCGGATGGCTGCCCGGGCCATCGAACAGGAATCACGGAGTTAGATGAGCCGCACCGGCCCCACCAAGCACCAGCAGTATGTCGAAGAGGCCTGCGATTTGGCTGAGGCCTACCTGGACCGTTTTGAGCGGTTCTATCCGAACGACCTGCGACCGGATGTTGCCATTGTGGCCGCCCGTCAATGGGTAAATGGGACGGACGGTGGAACTATCGTCAGCAGCGTGGGCCACCGGAAAGCCTGCTTAGAGGCATACGGAGAGGCGAATGCCGCAGCAGTCCGAGCCTGGGAAGCCGGCCACAAGGAAGCTTCCATCGCGGCCCAGATGTGTGCGCACGCCGCTATGGCTGCCTATGCCTCAAACGCGTTGGCGGCGCACAGTGAGCTGAGGTTCGCTGAGCAGAAGGCCGGTCGGATTGACGAGTTAGAGGCCGAAGAGCAAAGCGGAGTGTAAAGAAACAGGCACTCCGAGTGTAAAGAGGGGAAGATGACAAACGCAGAACTGATGATCCTGGCGGTCAGGTTGGCTAACTACAACCTGAACGGCGGCTCTCTGGATATCTCCGAGCGGGACCATAGCCGAATTGTTTGTGACGACCTCAGCCTCTTCTACGGACTAGACCCCGAGTTGGTGATACCCCTGCTGAATCGAAACCAAAAGCTAGAGATCTGGCTCCGCGCACTTGCCAAATATCAACCCCAAGAGGTTGCCAAGGATGAATTCGCCTACGATCGTCTGCTGGAGGAAGTCCATGTAGCAGCTAGCTCAGCTTTGGCTGAATGAGGAGGGGTAGCTATGACCGACAAGATCCAAGACATTAAGGCGAAGCACCGCAAGATCATGGTCTTGACGGACGAGGCGAAGGCTTGTGTTGAGCGATACAAAGCTGCGGGAGAAACCAGCGCCGTAGCCTCACCTCGAGCTTTCAAGAGGATCTGCGCTGAGGATCGCTTGCCCTGGCCTTGCGACACCTTCGAAGTGCTCCAGGTGTTGGACGAAGTAGCGTGCAAGTAGTGAGCGACATCGTCGACCGGCTACACCGAGAATATGAAGCGATGTTGAGACTATGTCCCGTTGGCTACCTCTCAAAGCCCACCTGGCAGCAGTGGCTCAATGCCCAAGGCATCGCCAGCCGCACCCTCAATGACCCGACCCTGGTGGTCTTCCTGGACTGCTGGGATGGCCTGGGCCGGCCCGACGGCCATATCACCGCAGAACTCAAAGAACAGAAGCGGCAAGAGGCCGTTCTATTGGGTCTGCCCATGCCTGAAGAGCAGCCAGCCAAGTTCTCGGTCTGGCTGCGTGAGGACATGGGGATCTCCGTTGGCCTGACTGATCCCGCCTACACCGACCACTCCCAGACACACGGCACCGCGGCCTCGCCGATCGCCTTGTCTGGCATCTCAGGCGATTGGGATTGGAAGGAGACTGGACCGTGCTATACCGAGAACACGGTTAAGATCTCCCCCATCATGCCAGCGGACAACCTGCCGCCCCACCGCCTGTCGCGCAAGGCCAAGCCAAACCCCGATAGGACGACCAATTGCCGGCCCACACCGACCGCAAAACCGCGCTTGAAGACCCCTGCGCCGAAAGGGGCAAGATTGCCAATGGCCACGCCCTAAATTGGGCCTCCTGGCGGGCTGAGAGGGATTGAGAGCCGTCTAGCTCTCAAAAGTGGCACCGCTGGACGCCTAAATGAGAGAACGGCTCTCAGAGGCTCACAGCGTTGTAAAGACTTACAACCAGCCTAGCTCTTCCCTACCCTTCGTTGAACAAAAGAGCCTGCGCCCACCGCCTTAGCAAAGCGGGCGCAGGCTTTGTTGGTGCAGCCGATCGTGCGTTTCCGATCTTCAATGCGCTCGCCTGTCCGGGGGTCATACCCGGCGACAGTAATCATGACCACGATCTCATTTGGCGAGCCGCACTTATCGCAGAAACGCCGCGCTGGTGGAACAGACCAGTCCATGACGGCCTCTGGCTAGTGGCTAGTTATCCACCTTGACTGAAGCGCGGTGCTCAGAGGGCGGGAAAGGTGTCGGGGCGGCGGAGGCAGTAAGCACAGCCATGTTCGCGGTCTTTCGCTTGCCGCGCTTCGTTTCACGGCTCGGGGTGAGCAGGCCGATGAGCAGGGCATTCTCGCCGCCGGTGCGGACCACGATCTTGACCTTCATCGTGTCGGCCAGGGTGAGCAGGCGCAGGCGGATGGTCGCGGCCTTCTCCCCTTCGTCCAGCGTGATCTCATAGGCGTCGTCCGGCGAAGTGAGGCGCCCGATGAAGCCTCGCAGTTGGTTATCC
>PMIZ01000430.1 GCA_003157225.1 Actinomycetota bacterium
CTCTTCGTCTCGCACAAGCTCGAGGAAGTGCAGGAGCTCTGCACCCGCGTGGCCGTGCTTCGGCACGGCCGGCTGGTGGGAGAGGCCCTTCCTCCCTTCCGGGTTGACAGGCTGGTCGGCATGATGTTCGACCGCGAGGTGTCGGCCGGAGGACGTATCGCCTGCGCTCACGGCAGGATGGTGTTAGAGCTCTCGAGTCTCGCGGCCGAGAAAGGACGCATCCGCTTCGAAGGCCTCAATCTGGAGGCCCACCAAGGCGAGACCATCGGCCTCGCGGGCATGGAGGGCAGCGGACAAAGCCTGCTCTTGCAGGCCTGCGCCGGGCTCACCCCAGCCGTCGGCGGACGAGTCTCCCTGGAAGGCGCGGACCTCACCGGCAAGCCCTACCACGAATTCAAGAGACGGGGCGTAGCCTACGTGCCCGCCACCCGCCTGGAAGAAGGCCTCATCCCGGGCTTAACCCTCACCGAGCACTTCCTGCTTGCCGCCAAGAAGACCGGCTTCTTCATCGACCGCGACGAGGGCAGGCGGATCGCGCAAGAGCGTATCGGCGAGTTCAACATCAAGGGAACGCCCGCCAACCGGGTGGAATCCCTATCCGGCGGCAACCAACAAAGGGCGCTTCTCGCCCTTGTAGAGCCAGGTTCGAAGCTGCTGTTGCTCGAGCAGCCCACGCGCGGGCTCGATGTGGAGTCGGTCATCTACCTGTGGAGCAAGCTCAAGGAACGGTGCAACCAAGGAGAGGCCATCATCTTCACCTCGAGCGATCTGGACGAACTGCTGAGGTACAGCGATCGGATCCTCGTGTTCTTCGCCGGGAGAGTGACGGGGCCGCTCGATGCGACGGCCGCGAACGTGGACGAGTTGGGACAGCTGATCGGCGGGGGGAGCCTGGACGGCGGAGGTGGCCATGCCTGATCGCTCGCGGCCGCGTCTCAGCCGCCAGACCTGGCTCAACTTGCTGCTACAACTCGGGGCACTGGTCATCGCCTTCGTGATAACGAGCGTGATCCTTTTGGTCGCGGGTGCTCCGCCGCTGCAGGCCTACTGGGAGATCATCCGGGGAGCGGTGGGGTCGCTCGACAACTTCTCCAACGTGCTCGTGGCCTGGGTGCCGTTGCTGCTGGCCGCATCCGGGGTGCTCGTGACTTTCGCGGCTGGACTCTGGAACATCGGGGTCGAAGGGCAGATAGTCCTGGGAGCCGTCTTCACCACGTGGGTCTTGCGGCTCCTACAGGCGACGACCCTCTCCCCGGCCTTGATCGTCATTCTTGCCGTGCTGGCCGGCATTGTCGGAGGCGCTCTCTGGGCCGCCCTCGCCGGGGTGCTCAAGACGTTCGGAGGCGTGAACGAGATCTTTGGGGGCCTAGGCCTCAACTTCGTGGCCGCCGCGCTCACGCTGTGGCTCATCTTCGGACCCTGGAAACGGCCGGGCGTGGGCTCCATGAGCGGCACGGTGCCGTTCCCCGATAGGTTGGCCCTCCCCACCATCGGCGGCCTACGGCTCAGCCTTTGGTCCCTGGGGCTGGCGATCTTGGCCGTCATCGCCGTGTATGTCCTCCTTGAGCGCACCTACACCGGACTGCGCCTCAAGGCGGTGGGGCTCAGCCGCCGGGCCGCGTTCCTGCTCGGCGTGCCCACCTGGCAGTACGGTCTGCTGGCCTTCGTCGTCTGCGGCGGTCTGGCCGGGCTGGCCGGGGCCGTCCAAGTGACAGGCGTCTACCACCGGCTCATCCCGTCCATCTCGAGCGGCTACGGCTTCCTGGGTCTGATGATCGGCATGCTCATCGTGTATCGGGCGATCTGGGTGGCCCCAGTGGCTCTGTTCTTCGCGGCGCTCAACATCGGAAGCATCCAGTTGCCCATCGTGCTCAAGGTCGATTCGACGCTGTCGGGAGTCATTCAGGGTGCGCTGGTGCTCACCGTCCTCTTGGTCGAGGGAGCGCGGCAGCGCTATTTGCGTCACGCGCGAATGGCCGCGGCGGCCGGCGCGGCCCCAGGGCCGCCCGGCCCAGCCGCCATCGCCACCGTGTCGGAACTCATCGACGCCGAGTCCGGGGCCTCGTGATGGACGGGACGACCATTGTCATCGGTCTGGCCGGTGTTCTCGCTACCGCGGGGCCTATCGTGGTCGCGACCATCGGCGAGACCCTCGCCGAGCGCGCCGGCGTGATCAACCTATCGGTGAACGGCACCATCCTGCTGTCGGCCATGGGGAGTTTCGTGGTGGCCGTCTCGAGCGGCAGCTTGGTCCTCGGTTTCGTCGCTGGGGCCTTCATCGGCGCGGCGGTGGCACTGCTGGTAGCGTTCGGCAGCATCACCCTGCGCCAGTCGCAGGTGGCGGTCGGGTTCGTACTCACCCTGTTCTGCCGCGACCTCTCCTACTTCTTGGGCAACCCGTTCATGGGTGAGAAGGGGCCGATCCTGAGCCTGCACCCCATCCCCCTCCTTGAGAAGATCCCCCTCCTGGGCACGCTCTTCTTCAAACAGGACGTGATGACCTACTTTAGTTTCGTCCTCATCTTCGTAGCCTGGTGGTGGGTCTTCCGCACCCGGCAGGGGCTGGTACTGCGGGCGGTGGGCGAACGCCCCGAGGCGGCGTTCGCCCGCGGCACCCGAGTCAACCTCGTCCGCTACCTGTACACGACCTTGGGAGGCGCGCTGGTCGGACTGGCCGGACCCATGTTCTCCCTCAGCGTCAAGGGCGGCTGGAAGGGCACCATATCCGGTCTCGACGGGCTGGGTTGGATCGTCCTTGCCATAGTCATCTTCGGGGCCTGGAATCCGGTACGCGCCGCCTTGGGGGCCTACTTGTTCGGGCTTCTGCAGTGGCTCAGCGTCGTGCTGCAGCCAAACCTGCCGGGCATTCCCTCCCAGGTGCTGCAGGTGGCGCC
>PMIZ01000328.1 GCA_003157225.1 Actinomycetota bacterium
AGCAGGCCCACCACGTCGGCGCCGTCGTCCATGGTGATCTGCGGATGCGTGTCGATCACGCTCTGCATGTGGCGATAATAGGTGTCGCGGTCCTCTCCCTTGATCGCGAACGTCGATATCCCGTACTCAACCACCAGAGCAGCGGCCACGTCGTCCTGCGTCGAAAGCGGGTTGGAAGCGCAGAGAGCGAGTTCGGCACCGCCGGCCGCCAGGGTACGCATGAGGCTGGCTGTCTCGCTGGTCACATGCAGGCAGGCACCCACCCGCACTCCCTGCAGGGGCTTCTCTTTAGCGAACCGCTCGCGGATGAGCGCCAGCACCGGCATCTCTTTCTCCGCCCATTCGATGCGCAAGCTGCCGCTTGGCGCGAGACTCTCGTCCTTGACGTCGTGGTCGACCACTATCCCTCTCCTTTTGCCGTAGGTCCCGCAATGACGACTACCGCAGCCACCCGCAGACCCATGTGGGCCGCGACGATGGCTACCGATACCAACTCCGAACTCGCCGCCGAGACGTTCAGGCTCTCGGCCACGGCCTTCTCGAAGGCGTTCAGCTGTTCGTCGTCCCGCACGCCGGCGATTATGCCGGGCATTACTACTATCATACCTTCGGCCGCCTTCAGACGCTCCGTCACCAAGCCCGGGTCGTAGATCCCCGTCATGCTTGGGAAGCGAGGACCGACCCTATCGTCGTTCGCACCGGTGAGAGGCGACCGCCAGGTGAGATTCGCGTGATCGGTAACGGCGATCACGGTCGATGGCACCTCGGCGCCTGCCCGGCCGCGCCTGGCCCGGCCGGCCGCCTCCCGCTTGTCGTCTGCTCGGGCCGCGCCTGCTCCGCCGCAAACATATCCGACAACGTTGCCCGCGACGCCCATCATCGCCTTCCTCAGAAGAGCGACTTCGGAAGCGCTGAGCCGCCGCGCGAGATTGCGGACTCCCACTTCGCGCAGCGACCGGACCGTCCCCTCGGCACCAGCGAGAGACCGCGCAACGGCGAGAGCCAGAGAGCCGGCCTCCAGGTCCACCCGCGGACCGGCGAGCACCCTCATTGCGTGGGGATGAGCACCATAGACTCCGCCATCGCGAGCAGCTCTTTCCCGCTCAGTTCGCGGAAGAGCGTGTTGGAGATCCAGTACAGCGTGCCGTTGGCCTTCCACCACACGCGGTCCACGTTGTCGCCGGCGCCTACCACCGTGAAGACCGCCCCGTTGTAGTTCACTTCGCGACCCTTGCTTGCTGCCGGCGCATCCAGCCAGGAGGTCTCCATGATCCCCAGGTACTGGTCTGTCCAAGACCCACGGTCTTTGAGCCGGTACAGCATCTTGAACGCCGGCTTGCTGCCTCCGCCCACTTGGATGCCGTAGGTCGGTTCCTTCGGCGGAGTCTTTTCGACGAAGTAGTAGCCCTTCGGAATGTACGCGGGGCCTTCGACCGCAAAGGGCACGCTCTTCGCTATGGTCTTCCAGCCGCCGGCGGCCGAGATAGTGTTCGGATCGGGAGGCAGGGCATACTTCTGCGGCAGACTGAAGTCCTGCCCAAGTACCAGCGTCACGCGCTGCACGCTGTCGCTCCAGGCGGTATCGACGCCCACCGCGGCGGCCAGCTTCTTCGCCTTGCTCGACATCCCCGACCCATACTCCACCACCGTTTGAGAGGACGACTTGCCGGTGTTGCCCGTCGTGCCCACCGTCGCACCCAGGTCGGTGAGCCACTTGTCCGCGGCGGCCGCCTCCCCCGCGATGCCATTGCCGTTGAGTATGTCCACCTCGACACCGCTGAGGTCGACAGGCGCCTCGGTGGTGGTAGTAGTCCCGGAAGGCGGCTCCTGGGTGGACGGCGTCATGCCCGGCAGAGTGAGAAAAGAGGCCACGGCATCGGCCAACGCCTTGTCGGAAACCAGCACGTACGAGACGCCGCCGATGTCCTGCGCGTCACCCACCAGTGTGATGCGGCGCATGCGACTGCCGTCGAGCCGTACGCCCCAGTAGGCCAGTTTGAGCACGTCGTTGGCCCCGAGATCGGTGGCGACATTGCTGAAGAGGGCGCTCACGAGGCCGGGCAACTTCAAGGGCAGGTCCCAGCCCATCGCCTGCTCGCGCATGGCGTTTAGAAAGCTCTGCTGCCGGGTCATGCGGCCAAAATCCAGATTAAGATCGTGGCGGAAACGGACGTAGTCGAGAGCGTCTTCGCCGTGAAGGAGCTGGTAGCCTGGGGATATCTTGGCGAGCTCGTAGTTCGGGTTGTCATTGTAGTAGTGCTTGTCCACATCGACATAGACACCGCCAAGCGCGTCGGTGATGTCCTTGAAGGCCTGGAAGTCGACCTCCAGATAGTGATTGATGTCGACGCCGGTCAGCTGCTCGACGGTCCTGATGGTGAGGGCCGCGCCTCCGTAGGCGAAAGCCGCGTTGATCTTGTTGGTCCCGTAGCCAGGCACGTCCACCTTAAGGTCCCGAGGCAGGGACAGCATCGATAAGTAGTTGTTGTCGGGATCGACATGAACGAGGATGATGGTGTCCGAGCGGCCGTACTTCTCCTGCCCGTCGGACCGCTTGTCGGAGCCCACCACCAGTAGGTTCATCGCCGAAGGAGATGGGGGGACCGGCACCGTGACAATGGTGCTACTGGGCTTGGCGGTGAGCGCGACCCTGATCTCGGGAGTCACCCGTTGGTTGGCCCCCGCCACCTGGCTTCGGAACCACAGGTACATGCCGCCGGCGGCCGCCAAGAGTAGAACGATGACGGCGACCGACGTCCAGAGAGTGATCTTCTTCCAGCGTCCCTTTGGCCGACCCTCGACTTCGTACAGGGTATACGGCTTCTGATTCAGTTCGCGACCCCGCTCGGAATCACCATCATCGACTCGGCCACCTTCAGCAGCTCTTTCCAATTCAGGTAGTACGACAAGGTGTTGGACACCCAGTACAACACGCCATTCTGTATCCACCAGACATGATCAGTGTTCTGACTGGTTCCCACGACGGTGTAGGTTATGCCGTTGTACTGCACTTTCCGGCCATCGCTGGCTGCCGGGGCCTCCGTCCAGGTGGTCTCCATGATCCCCATACACTGGTCGGTCTTCTCCGTGCCGCCGTTGCGGGTGAGTTCGTAGACCAGCTTCACGGCCGGCCTGACCTTGCCGCCACCGATGTCTATGTTGTACGCGCCGGGCTGGGGCGGGTTCTTGTCCACGTAGTTGTAGCCCTCGGGGAGATAGCCGGGAGCCATCAGCTGGAAGCCCGCGGCTGCGGCGTAATTCTTCCAGAGTTGGCTGTTGGGGATAGCGTCGAGATTGGTGGTGAAACCCGACCTGTCGATCGCGGTGGTCGACGTGGTGGAGGCGGTGTCGCTCGTGGCCGTCTGTCCGCTGCCGCTCGCGGACGAGGCCGGAGGCGTGAGCAATTGCTGCACCGCCTTGTCAAGCGCCCCCTCGGCCGGGACAACGTAGTAGGTGCCGTCGATCTTCTGGTTATCGCCGATGAGACTCACCTGCCTGATGTGGGATCCATCCAGCTTCACGCCCCAGTAGGCCAGCTTAATAAGGTCGGTAGTGTGGAGCGTGGTGAGAAGGTTGCTCAAGAGACCATCTACCAGACCCGGCAAGTCACCAACGAGGTTCCACCCCATTGCCTGTTCGCGAAGAGCGGTGATGAAACGCTGCTGGCGTTCCATGCGCCCAAAATCCAGGTTGAGGTCATGCCGAAAGCGGACCCAGTCGAGCGCGTTGGCGCCATCGAGCTTCTGGTAGCCCGGCGACAGCTTGGCCAGTTCCCACTGGGGATTATCCTGGTAGTAGCGCCGGTCGACATCCAGGTACACGCCACCAACAGAATCTGTGATGGCGCTGAAAGCCTTGAAATCAATCTGCACGCAGTACTCGATCTTGACCTTCGTGAGCTGCTGCACCGTGTCTCGGGTCAGCTCCCATCCCCCATCCGCGTAGGCGGCATTCAACTTGTCGATGCCGTGCCCAGGGATCTCTACCCGCAGGTCGCGAGGCAGGGAAAGGATGCCCAGGTAGTTGCTCGCCCTGTCGACATGGACGAGCATCACCGTGTCAGAACGGCTGTCGTCGCCGGCGTTCACCGGGTTCTTGTCCGACCCCAGCACGAGGATATCGGTGCTGTTGGGGGGCTCGAAGCGCGGGTCCTGAAGCGAGGTGGTCGACTGGCCGCTCGGGTCGAGGGTGTGCACCTTCGAATCGAGCCAGAGGAAGATGCCCCCGGCGATCGCACCGAACAGCACAACGATCCCTACGACGGAGTAGAGCAGCACGCGCAGCCTGCGGCGGCGCTTTAGCTTCTCGACCTTGTATATCGTGTAGGGCTTCTCGTTCAGGGCGGACCCCCTATGACCTAAAGGGAGATTCTAGCAGGCCACCGAGGTCAGAACTGCGTACACGCCTGAGAAGAGGCGCCCGCTCGTTCCACGTCGGCGCCCAGCGCCCGCAGCTTCTCCTCGAAGCGCTCGTAGCCCCGGTCTATGTGATGGACGTCGCGCAGCTCGGTGGTGCCTTCGGCCGCCAGTCCCGCGATGGCGAGGGCCGCGCCGGCTCGCAGGTCAGGGCAACGGACGATGGCTCCCGTGAGAGTCCGTCCTCCGGAGACAACAGCGTGATTGCCGTCCACCCGTATCTCAGCGCCCAACCGGATCAACTCGTCCACGAAGCCAAAGCGGTTCTCGAATACGTTCTCGGTGACCACCGACACGCCGCCGGCGATGGAGAGCAGCACCATGATCTGGGCCTGCAGGTCGGTGGGGAATCCCGGATAGGGAAGCGTAGCCACATCCACCGCCGCATAGAGCTCGGGGTCGCCCGTGGCTTTGATGCTCCGCGTGGTCTCCTGGATCCTCACGCCGATGGAGCGGAGCTTGGAGATGAACAGGTCGAGCACGTGAGGGCTGATGCCCGTGACCTCCACTTCCCCGCCGGTAGCGGCCCCCGCGATGAGGAAGGTCCCCGCCTCGACGCGGTCGCCGAGGACCGTGTGCTCGGCCGGCTGCATCTCGGAGACCCCGTGGACCGCCAGGGTGGAGCTCCCGGCTCCCTCGATGTCGGCTCCCATGCTGATGAGGAACTTGCAGAGATCGACGATCTCGGGCTCCCGGGCCACATTCTCGAGCGTGGTGGTGCCCTCGGCCATGACGGCGGCCATCAGCAGGTTCTCGGTAGCGCCGACGCTGGGATAGTCCAGGAACATATCCACGCCCCGAAGCCTCTGCGCCGTCACTTCCACGAAGCCATGATCGGAGCGTACCGCGCCACCCATCGCGGCAAGGCCGCGCAGATGGATGTCGATCTTGCGCGGGCCCAGGTTGCAGCCGCCGGGCATGGCCACCCGGGCACGGCCGAAGCGAGCCACCAGTGGGCCCATGATCTGGATGGAAGCTCGCATCCGCTGCACCAGGTCGTAAGGCGCCACGTGCGACTGCACCGCGCTGGTGTCCACGCTCATGGTCCCGTCGGCGAATTCCACCACGGCGCCCAGGTACTCGAGCACCTCCTGCATGGTGCGGACATCCTGGATGTCGGGGACGTTATGAAGCACACTCACGCCCGGCGCGAGCAGCGAGGCAGCCATCAGCTTGAGGGCCGAGTTCTTGGCCCCCGACACGGCCACCTGTCCGCGCAGGCGCCGGCCGCCACGCACGAGCAATCGCGGCTCGTCCGGGGCCGCGGCTGAGGCGGGGGTCACTTCTCTAGCCTCTCGGCGACCTTCAGACGGTTCCGAGCCCGCTTGAGGGCCGTTTGTTCGCGATAGGAATCAATGGTCTCACCCTCTGGCACGGTGCCCAGGCGCAGCATCTCTAGACGGCGTGTGGCGCGCTCGAGGCGTTCCTGTACGCGAGCCACGTCGATCTGGGAGGCTTCTTCGGCGGCGTCGGCCAGAACGATCACTTTGTTGAACTGGACTTTGGCAAAGCCCTCAGCGACGGCGAACGTCATCCAGTTGCCGTCGGGCATGAGGGCCCGCAAGCGGCCGATGCTGAGCTGGGCCACAAGCGAGGCGTGGCGTGGCAATATGCCGAGCTCTCCCGTGGTGGCCGGAAGCACGACCATCTGCACCTCGCCTTCAAACACCGGGCCCATCGGAGCGACGAGCTCCAGACGAAGGAGAAGGCTCTCGTCCTGATCGGCCATCTAGGCTCCGGTTGCGCCGACCGCGGCAGGCGAAGCGGACGCCGGAACAGCGCCGGCAGCGGCCGCCGTGGCGACGGCACGGTCGGACCGGTCGGATTGCGCCGCGGCCAGCACATCGTCGATGCCCCCCTGGTTGCGAAACGCCTGTTCCGACAGGTCGTCGTGCTTGCCCTCGATGATCTCCTTGAAGCCGCGGACGGTCTCTTTGAGGGGCACGAACCGGCCGGGGACGCCAGTGAACTGCTCGGCCACGAAGAACGGCTGTCCAAGGAACTGCTGGATCCTACGCGCCCTGCGCACGGTCACTTTGTCTTCGTCGGATAGCTCATCCATGCCTAGGATGGCGATGATGTCGCGCAGGTCCTTGTAACGCTGAAGGATCTCCTGCACGGCGGTGGCCACTTCGTAGTGCTCGTCGCCGATCACCTGCCGGCTAAGAGCGCGACTGGTTGAGTCCAGCGGGTCCACGGCCGGGTAGATGCCCATCTCGGAGATGGCCCGGCTGAGCACCGTGGTCGCGTCCAGGTGGGCGAAGGTGTTGGCGGGGGCCGGGTCGGTAAGGTCGTCGGCCGGAACATAAATAGCTTGCACGGAAGTGATGGAGCCGTTGGTGGTGGAAGTGATGCGCTCTTGCAAGAGTCCCATTTCTTCAGCGAGTGTCGGCTGATAGCCCACGGCTGATGGC
>PMIZ01000235.1 GCA_003157225.1 Actinomycetota bacterium
CCCAACCAGATCACCAAGTGGAAGCGTCAGCTCTTAGACGGCGCGGCCAAGACGTGAGCTTCGAGCCTCCACACGCGGACCCGATGTTTCCCACGTAGTGCTCTCCCTCGTAGTCTGCGGTACTGTGAAGCGCGAGTCTTCGAGAGGGCAGCTAGCCACAAGGGGGGACAAGGTGGGATTTAGGAGGACGGCAGCTTGCTTTGGTATCGGTTTCGTGGTTCTTGAGGTCGCCGGTTTCGTCTTGTGGGGATCACCCCCCGGCACCAAGGACCCAGCAAGCTACATCACCAGGTATTTTGCCGCCGCGGGAAACGTGCCCAAGATCGGAACAGTCCTGAACGCGTTGGCGTATGCCTTTGCGGTGCCGTTCATAGTCGGCTTCGTACTCCCGTTCTTGAAGAAGGATCGGGAGCACGGTGAGGGCTACGGGTGGCTGGTGTTCGGTGGTTTCCTTGTCACGGGAGTGACTGCGCTGGCCGGTCTCAGCGCCTCGTTCGCCCAGGTCCTGCGCGGGGGTGCCGAGTTGGACGCCGCGGCCACTCGCGCCGTGTCGGACCTTTCCAACATGGCGTACGGATTGGCGATTCTCTTCATGGCAGTTTGGGCGGGAGGGGCCGCCGTGGCCATCTTCAAGCGAAAAGTGATGCCCCAGTGGTTCGGGATTCTCAGCGCCCTGGTAGCTCTGGGCGGGATCACGGGCATCGTCAGCGTTGTGAGTGCCGGCCTGGGGACGGTCATCGTGGTAGGTTTCTTGTTGCTGGTATTGTGGGTCTTGGTGGCCAGCGCGGTCATGCTGCGAGAACCGACGACCGCTTGAGCCAACCTTGCGTCGTGCTCGGACGCTCTTCAGGCTCCAAGAAGTGGGGCACCCGAGTGGGGCACCCGGCAAGTTGTCGTCGACCTGGGGCTCCGGCCCCTGCAGCCCTGCCCGACCTGCCGCAAGGGCTACTGGATGACCGCCCTCCCCAGTCTGCCGTCCGCGTTGTAGGATGGGCTTCGGTCCGCTGGCGCTCCGACCGGGAGCCCTCGGTCAGGGGCGAGCCTACAGGCCACGTGTGGAGCATCGGGGTCCTCGATCCGACTCGCCTGGATGCTCTCTTGGTGGTCGTGACCCCGCTCATCGAGAGTCAGATTGCCCAGGTGGACGAGATCGTCATCACCAAGGTCGACGAGTGTGACGAGAAGAAGATCACGTGGACCCGGGGGTTGTGGCGCGCCTGAACCCGGACGCTGAAGTGCGGCAGGTCTCGGCTCTAGCAGGCTGCTAAATAATGACGCCTCGCCGTCAGGACGCGATGGCCGAGTGTGAGAGAAGGACGCAGGAAGTGCGAATAGCGGCGCTATTCGCGCGACCGAGGACGTGCTATCGCGCCGGCCAGTGCGTTCTGGCGGCCGTGGCTTCGTTTTTCAGCAGCCTCCTAGACTCGGCGGCCCTCGCGGACCTTGGACACCGGCTCCTGCCGTCTGGAGTTCGTCGCGGATGACCGCTCCGGATGCACTCGACCCCTACACCGCTCGCGCGATCTTCACCCCAGCGGTTCAGGTGGCGAATCTGACGGGGTTGGTCTCTTCCCTTCTGGAGGACATCGGCCGGCGGTGTGAGGAGGCGGGTTGCTCCCTAATCGGCCACATGTGGTGAGGTGCTCGAGTTCGACCTGGCGGTCCTCGTTTGCGGCCTTTCTCGGCCGACGCTAGAGGCGCTGGTCACGGAGGCGCTGGCCAAAGCCGCGCAGGACTGTCCGGGCCGGTGGGTCGTGAAACCATCTACGTGCGAGGGCTCATGGACACAGGCTGGGGCGGTTTGACAGATCCTTGGTCGGGGCATATGGACTGTACAGGTTGGCACTCAGGAGTCAAGAGTGCCAATGCCCCAAGAGTGGTTCCATCGCGCGTTCGAGGCGCGAGAAATCGAGCAGCCAAACGCTAGTGCAGGAGGTTTGCGCATGAAACTATTGCCCCTCGAAGATAGGGTCGTGGTGAAGTTGGTGGAGAAGGAAGACAAGACTTCCAGTGGCATCGTTCTTCCCGACACCGCCCAGGAGAAGCCCCAAAAGGCCACGGTCATGGCGGCAGGGCCCGGAAAGTACGACGCAAACGGCAAGCTCATGCCCATGCCGGTGAACAAGGGTGACCGCGTCCTTTTCGCCAAGTACTCTGGCACCGAACTCAAGCTGGACGGCGAGGAGTATCTCGTCCTGCGGGCCTCCGACATTCTCGGAATTCTGCCCGAGGGCTAGTTCGACCAGGGATCGTGCATGCTGATTCTCTGCCCTAACGAAGGAGAAGAGGTTCATGACAAAACAGCTTTTGTATGGTGAGGACGCCCGCCGGGCGCTGGAGCGCGGCGTGAATGCACTAGCCGACGCGGTCAAGGTCACCCTCGGCCCCAAGGGTCGCTATGTGGTCCTTGATAAGAGGTACGGAAGCCCCACCATCACCAACGACGGGGTGACCATCGCCCGCGAGATCGATCTTGAAGACGTGTTCGAGAACCAAGGCGCCCAACTGGTGCGCGAGGTCGCCACCAAGACCAACGACATCGCCGGCGACGGTACCACCACCGCCACCCTGCTCGCTCAAGCTATCGTCCGTGAAGGCATGAAGAACGTGGCCGCGGGGGCCAATCCCTTGGCCATCAAACGGGGCATCGAGCGGGCAGTGGATGCGGCCGTGGCCGAGATCAAGAAGATGTCCAAAGAGATCTCGAGCAAGGAAGACATCGGTCGCGTGGCGACCATTTCCGCCAATGACCGGGAGATCGGCGACGTCATCGCCGACGCTATCGAGAAGGTGGGCAAGGACGGCGTGGTGAACGTCGAGGAA
>PMIZ01000220.1 GCA_003157225.1 Actinomycetota bacterium
AGCTGGCCTACAACAGCGTCGCCGGCTGGCTGGAAGGCACGGGCGCAGAGCCGGCGCCCATCGGCCCCATCGCTGGACTGGCGGACAACCTTCGTCTTCAGGACAGCACGGCGCAGAGCATGAAACGCTTCCGGCACGCGCAGGGAGCCCTGAGCCTAGAGACCGTGGAGGCGCGCCCTGTCTTCGTGGGCGAGACCATCAGCGAACTGCGGCCCGAAGAGAGGAACCGGGCCAAGGACATCATCGAGGACTTCATGATCGCCTCAAACGGCGTCACCGCCCGCTTTCTTTCGACCAAGGGGTACCCCTCCATTCGCCGCGTGGTGCGGACGCCCAAGCGCTGGGAGCGGATCGTCGAGCTCGCGGCTCAGCACAGGTTCACCTTACCGGCCGAACCGGACCCGAAGGCGTTGGAGGGGTTCCTGACGGCCGCGAAGGCGGCGGACCCTGTTCGTTTCCCCGACCTGTCGTTGAGCGTCATCAAGTTGCTCGGGCCAGGGGAGTACGCCGCCGAGCTTCCCGGCGAGCCCAGCCTCGGTCACTTCGGTCTGGCGGCCAAGGACTACGGGCACTCCACCGCTCCCAATCGGCGCTACAGCGACCTGATAACGCAGAGGTTGCTCAAGGCCGCGCTGGCGGGAGTGCCTTCCCCTTATGGCAAACCGGAACTGGATGGTCTCGCGGCTCAGTGCACGCAACAGGAAGACGCCGCCAACAAGGTCGAGCGACAGGTGGGCAAGTCCGCCGCGGCGCTCCTCCTGGAACATCGCATCGGGGAGACGTTCGACAGCCTGGTCACAGGGGCAGCGGACAAAGGCACTTGGGTGCGTCTGCTCGCCATTCCCGTCGAGGGACGGCTGATGCGGGGGATGGGCGGCTTGGATGTCGGCGACCGTATCAAGGTCCGCCTGGTCTCAGTTGACGTGGAGCGAGGCTTCATCGACTTTGAGCGGGTCGGCCGCTAGGAAGGCTGCTGAACAAGGCCCGGAAGGTTTGCGGTTCCATCCTTGGTTGTATTCCTGTCCGCCTCCGCTCCCGCTACGCTGCGATTCCCGCCTGGAGACGGGGACGAGGGAGCGAACTCAAGAGGAGGAAGAGGGAATGAACAGCGTGCACCTCATAGGCCGTCTGGCCACCGACGTGGAGGTCAAGGAGGTGAACGGCGGGTCAAAGGTGTCGAGCTTCATCCTGGCGGTGGATCGCAACGCGGAAGAGGCTGACTTCTTCCGGATCAAGGCCTGGAACTCTCAGGCCGAGGCGTCAAAAGCAAATAGAAGTCTCTTACCGCCACCGAATCCGTACACGCTCACGTGCAGGCATTCGTGACCGCTTGGCCGGGTCCACCACGATCTCGTCGATGACCAGTTCGATGATGTCGCGCCGGGCCAGCACCGAGAGCACGTCCCACGACTCACCCACGATGCGCCCAAGGTCCTCCCAGGTATCCTGCAGGAGCTGGGAGCGGGCGGAGGTCTCCAGGTTGCGTCTCGCGCGTTCCCGCTTCGCCTGCAAGGCTTCCAGACGCCTGCGCTGCATCGCGCGGGCCGTCTGATACTCGTCTATGCCCATCGTACCCTCAGCGGCCATCACGGCGAGTCTGCCCAGGGACTCCTTGACCTTCTCTAGCTCTGCTTCGATGGGAAAGAGGTCTTGTGTGGGCTGGACGCGTAGGCGGGCTGACGCTCCGCGCAGGTGGCGCACCAGTTCACGGATCACGTAGTCCTCGAGCACGCCGTAGGCGATGCTCACACCCGTTGGGCATCGCGTGGAGCGCTGCCTGCGCTGGCGGCAGATGTAGACTCCCCGCCCGCCCTTGTGGGCCATGAGGGGCCCGCCGCAGTTGCCACATCGACAGATCGAGCCGGGGATGGCATGCACTCCCGTGCGCCCCCGCTTGCCGTGCCGGGCCGCCATGAGAGCGAGCGTACGCGCGTACTCTTCTTGGGTGAGTAATGCCTCGACGTTCCCGCCGGTCGCGAGTCCATCCTCGGTGTTGCGGCCCCCCACCTGGTACGGGCTCGAGAGCATCGCCCATATCCGACCGTCGCCCCAAATGGCAATGCCGTGCTTGGTGGGTACGGCGCGCTCGTTGAGTCCGGCCGCGATGCGCCTACCAGACCACCCGGCCGCGTACTGTTGGTGCATCCACCTGCGCCACTTCGCCTCTTCCGGCTCCAGCTCCAGACGGGAGCCGTGTTCGTCCTTGATGTGTCGCCATCCGTAGGGGACGGTCCCGCCGCTCCATCGGCCCTGGCTCGCGAGACGGCGGTGCATGTCTTTGAGCCGCGCCCCCAGCTTGCGCGATTCGTAGCGCGCCAGGACGGCGGAGAGGTCCCAGAGCAAGTCGCTCTCCGGCGTGGGGTCCTTGGGTTGCGCCGCCGCGTCGATCCCCACACCCGCCTCTCGGAGCATGGCCGTAATGGCGTAGTAGTCGGCTGGCTCGCGGGAGAGGCGGTCGACACGGTAGACGACCACCATGTCGCACTCAGGAAGACGGGAGAGCAAATCCTTTAGGCCGGGGCGCTTCTCCGGGGGGAGCTTGCCACTGAAGTCGATGTCGGTGAACGTCTCCGCGATCATCCAGCCGCGGCGCTCGCAGTGGCGGGCTATCTCGTCGGCCTGGATCTCAGGAGACACCATGCCGTCTCGTTCCTTGCTGACCCTGATGTAGGCGAATGTCCTCATCAGCTGAGCAGTCTACCGTCGCTCCCGGACACAAGCGACATGTTTTCGCCGGTACTTGCGACTGTCCGGAGCGTCCCCCGGCTAGCTGTGAGCGGAAAGACGCAATTTGGGGCTCTTTGCGGATGGTTTCTGTCCGCCGTAGCGCTTATGATGGCCGAACACTTGTTCGCACCAACAGAGGGAGGGCCACTTCCCTTTGTAGTTTCACTGCCCGCCGCGAACCCGGGCGCCTTGCAGGAGGTACGTCAGTGACGGGCCGGGAGATCCTAGAGGAAGTG
>PMIZ01000052.1 GCA_003157225.1 Actinomycetota bacterium
AAGCTGAAGGCAGGCCAATCCTAGCCTCGTGACCTCGGCTGCTACGGGAGCCTGGCGGTTATCGGACCGTGGCCGCGCCGGTTGCGACGGGGGTTCCAGACCGCACGTTAACACGTGCGGCCACAAGGAACACGTGCCCCCTACGGACGGCCCGGTGGTTACGGAGCCGCGGCGAGGGGTTGCTTGCGGTTCGAGTCGCCGGCGGCGTCGGCTTGATACCAGCGATAAAACGCCCAGGCGAAGGCGAGGAGGGCGACGGTCATCCCGCCCAGCTTCATCATCGCACCGGCGAGAATCTGATCGTCGGACGGACTGAGGCCGGCGAACAGACGGGGCGCATATTCGTAGGTGGGGTAGAGAATGTCCTTCGAAAAAGTGATGTACGCGAACACCGGCGTCATGCCGATGGTCACGGCGACCAGATACAGCATCTGCCCCGGATAGGAGATCGGCGGAAACTCACGCGAAGGGCTGAACAGCGGCCACCAATAAAAAAGCGCCGCGCCGAAAAACATCACATGCTCGAGCACGTGCGCCAGCTTGTTCTGCAACGTCCACTCGTAGAGAAAGGGTGCGTGCCAGACTGAGATCGTGACGGTATAAATCGTGCCGCAGACAAGCGGGTGGGTGAGCAAGCGCAGCCCGCCGCGCCACGCCGCGCGGCCGGTAACCGGGCGCACGAGCCAGTGGGGCAGTCCGACCAGGAACAGGACGGCGGCGGGATAGATCAGCAGTTGGTGCTGGAGCATGTGCGCGCTGAACAGCAGGCGCTCGCCGATCTGGTCNNAAGATGAGCCCGCCGACGAGGAAGGGTTCGTTGTGCCAGTGGCGCCAGTCGATCATGAAGAATGGATGCAGCCGTAGATTACCCAACTATCGCAACGGCCGCAACCGGGGGAGCCGCCTCAACCGTGCGCGACGTCGGGCAGGTGCTTCTCTGGTCGCCCCGGATGGGCAAACAACGTATCGGCGTAAAAGTACTTGGCCAGCGGCGAGGGTTGAAACACGTGCACGGGCTGGCTTTTCATTTCTTTGTCGGCCCATGCGATCAGCTTCTCGATATACCAGTCGTTCAAGACCACGCCTTGGTTGATCAGCGGGATCTTGCTGAGCTCGGCGGAGGGATACGGCTCGGCCATGATGTCAGCCGTGTTCAGGAGATTGGGCATCTTGACGCGCATCAGACAGGGCTGCCGCACCACGGTCAGGCGGAGACCAAAGCCGTTCAGGGTATAAAGGTGGGTCTCGTGATCGCGGGCCACGGGGGGCGCTGGTTTTTCGAGGCGGTCGGTCCGCAGGGCGTGCGACAGCATGGGCGACATGCTTTCGCCACCCCGGGCCTGCAAGGTGGCCTTGAAGGCGGCGCTGACGATGGTGTGCGTCTCGGCCAGAAAGCCCAAAACTTCCCGGTCGGTCGTGGGACGCCGCCGCAAGGCTTGTTCGTAAAACGCCGTCGCGGCGTCGCGGTCGATCTCCAACAACAGGTCGATCCAGAGCTGGGCTTTCACGAGCAGGTGTCCGGCCCAGGCGGTAAAAGCGGTGGGATGATGCGGGGTTTTGGCCGGAACGGCGCTGCCCTCGAGGATCTCCATACTCAGCTCGCCGAGAGCCCGGACCATCGTCTCGTCGATCACATCGTGGGGAACAAATTTCTTTCCGCCGCCGTCCGCGGCCGCACCTTCAGGCCCGGCCGCGAGCGCTTGACCATCATCGTCGGACTCAGCCGGCCCGCTTTGCTGGCTGATAATCTCNNTGGATCGTCCGCTGGGCCACGCGCAACCGGGCCAGCAGTTCAACCGAATTGTAGGGCTTGGTCAGGTAGTCGTCGGCGCCGGCATCCAGGCTGGCGGCGAGATCGTCCTTGGCCGTCTTGGCCGTGAGCATGATCACGTAAGGCCGGATCTTCAGCCCGGCGGAGCGAATCCGCGTGCAGACTTCGGTGCCGTCCATGCCGGGCATCATCCAATCGAGAATGGCCATGCATGGCGCCTCCGGGGCGAGCATCGCTTCCAGCGCGCTGGGTCCATCCACCGCGGTCACCACCTCGTAATTTGATTTCTCCAGAAAGGCGGTCAGCACCTTTCGGCTCACGGTATCGTCGTCGGCGACAAGAACTCTGGTGTCGGTTTTGATGAGGTCGGAGGCAAGCATCGGGTCGCCCAAGGTTTAACGCGGTGATGGGAAAAGACTCAAGTCAAGGATGTGCGGCTGGTGAGAAAAGTTGGGCGCAGCAGCTGACGCCCGGAAGCTGTAGCGCAGGGAAAGACCTCCGGCAAACCGCTGCGCGGCTGCTGCTTTCTCCGGGAATTTGACCGCACTCGGCCTTACGCCCGGGCTCATCGGGCGGGGCCGTCGCCGGCGAGTTCGTTCAAGTAGTCCTCCAGATTATTGTAGCCATCGCGATTGTAGTCGCCCCGGGAGAGCTTCGGATCCTTCGGGTCCAAACCGTGCGAGATCTTCCACTCGTCGGAAAGGCCATCGTTTGCCGTGCTCGTCGGCGCCGGGCCGCCCTTGACCGTGCCGATGCCGTGGACGGTGGCCTCGTCGTGGATGATCCGCCCCTTCAGGCTCAGCGAGGTGAGGTCGGCGATGAGCCGGGTGTCGACCGAATCGCGATGGAGCGAACAGCCCGCGCCGGCCACGATTTTGCGATAGGCATCCTCCGCCGTATCCACCTTGACCGCCACCGGCGGGTTGAGCAGCGGTTGCGCCACCAGAGTCGGGGCGCCGCCGGCATCGGTAAAATCCGCGGCGACGACCGGCCGGCCATTGAGTAACCCCTCGCGCACGAGATCCGCGTAATTGCCAGTCTGGTAAACGTGGTCGGTCGCGGTGAACTGGCCGACGAAACGATCGGTGGAGGAGGGCCCCTTGATAAAGTAGTTGCCGATGACGTCGAGCTGATGGTCGGAGGAAGTATGGCCGCCCATCAGTCCGGCGACGCCCCAGTTGTACACGACGTTGTTGATGAATTGAATCGCGCCCCGGGCCCGGGGATTGTGGCTTTGGTTGTCGATCCAGAGATTGTGGTGGAGCGTGATGTCGGAGGCGGAACCGATCCGTGCGCCGTAACGTCCGGGTTCGAGCGATTCACCAATGATGCAATACTGGAAAGTGATCGTGTGGCTGCCCTGCGTCACGCTGAGG
>PMIZ01000467.1 GCA_003157225.1 Actinomycetota bacterium
TCATAGGCCCAGGTGTCGTTCAGATAGCCGTTGTTACCCACACCTCCAAACAGGATCACCTTTCCGCTGGCCGGGTCACAGACCATGGAGCCTGGGCCGGAGGGCGGTTCGCCGGCGGGGTGGAGATCGGTCCAGGTATTGCCGGCGGGGGCGTAGGCCCAGGTGTCGATGCCTGCAAAGAGAATCACCTTTCCGCTGGCCGAGTCGTAGACCATGGGACCACCGCCTAAGGGGGGCATGTCACCGGCGGGGTTGAGCTTGGTCCAGGTGCCGATTGCTATTGTCGCCGTCGTGGTGGCGGTCGAAACCGTCGCGGCCGTCGTGGCGGCAGAGCTGGTGGCGCCGACGGTGATAGTCGTAGCTGCACTCATAGTCGTGGTGGTGGTTGCCTTGCCGCTGCATCCCACAACGCCCAGAACAAAGGCGCAGCCGAGCACCAGCGTGAGAACAAGGCACGACTTCTTCATGAAGCACTCCCCCCTCGTGGACCTGACCCCATCCGTTGGTCCGCCTACTATTATAGCGCGACCGCCGGTTGTCTCGTGAGCGCCGGTGGCACGAAGTGCTTGAGCAACGAACCTCCGCAGCATGATCGTCTCCGGCGGACAAACCTGAGGGGTACATCTGTCCCAATTCATGCCGCCAATTGGGACAAATGTACCCCTCAGGATCCTTCCGACACTCTCGCCGACTCCTGGTCTCATCCGACCATGTTCTACGGGTAGCTTCAATCTGGGGGGCAGGACATGTTGGCGAAGGGTCAAGCTCATCCGCTCCGAGAAGAGAGGGGGCGCTTCAGGGCGCCTCAGACCAAGAGCAACCCCAGCGTCTCCGGCCCACAGTCCGTCTCTACATAACCCGTCCGACAGCTCTTTGAGCCCTAGGAGCGAGAGCATCGGGTCGTCCCAATTCCGACCCACCACACATCGACCGCAACTGCGGATGCTGCGCTTCACCCTTTACTCGAGCGTAGCCCGATCTCTACTCCGGAGAGAGCCCGGTTTCTCAGCTGGTTAGTCCCGAGCGTCTGTCTATTGGATGACCCAGCCGTAGTAGTAACCAGGGAAATGGGTGTCAATTGCGACCAAGGGGATCACACCATACGCGCCGTCATACCACCCATCCAGCTTGGCACCGCACTCATTCACGTACGATCCGTTCCTGAAATACGCCAGGTACCAGGACTCGCAATAAGAACCGGCGTTGTACACACCATGGTCATCCCATGGCCCCCACCAACCCCAGAGATAGCTACTATACCCGTAGTAGCTAAACGTCGTCCACGTAGCCGTACTACCGTTGTAGTGCCAGCCCAATTTCTCCTTCGCCTGGCACATCGTGTAGCCCAAGCCATCGTATATGGTCCCTAGAAATGTGATAGTTCGATTCCCGCTAGTAGTGACAGCAGACGGCCCACTGGCGGAATCGGCGGAATCTATCGACGCCAGAGCACTCGGCCATACAGTCGTCGTGGGTCCTGCTCCGGAAGCCATGGAGGCTACAGCTGCGTTGTAGTCGTCCACGGTCCTGAAGTACTGAGTCTTGATGCTTCCGTCTGGCTGCGGCTGCAGAAGACCAGCGCAGTAACCCTCCGGGGGGTGAACCTGATAAGAGTGGACTAATGCGCCGTTCGGCGCTTTCGTGACTCCGAGATCTGTCACAAAGCCCGGTTGGGCGAACGCACCGCCCGAAACGGCCAGCCCGAACACTAGGAGGACAGCAAACAGCAAGCCGAACCTCATGGAGGTACGTCTCATGGCCAATCTCCTTTGAGTAACCGAATTTGACAGGACGTGGCCCATGGCGAACAGGACCCATTCGAGAAGATGATTTGAGGTCGCGACGACTGTGCGAGTACAAGACCACAAGCGGTCGCGACCAGCTGACAAGACGAAGGACTGTTCGATAGTTCCCCCGCTCTCGGTGAAAGTCGCGCAACTCGTTTCTGCCACATAGCAGCGTTCCTGACAGATGGCAGCCCCAACGATCTCGCATGCTCGAGAGGCACCCCCCCTTCTCCAATAGCGCGGCGTTTGTGCAGAGTCATGCCTGCGCGTCATCTCGCGTTCCCGCGGACTCGGCTGCTTTCCCTGCGCCGAGATCAATACGCCTCCGCGATGATCAAAATGACTATATCAGACTCCGGGCGATACTGGATTTGAACCAGTGACCCCTGGTGAGTGCGTATTCCGGCCCAATTCGGCCACTGATTCCGTTTCAAATCGGCCACNNAATCGGCCACCCATTCCGATTCAATTCGGCCACCCATTCCGGTTGAAATCGGCCGGGGATTCCGGCCCAAATCGGCCACCTCGAAAGACGCGCACCGACACCAAGGACGGCACCGCTTGCCGGATCGTACCCTTCCTCGGAACGGAAGGGTCAAGACGGGAGGCGACGAGTGCCGAGAAAGAAGCTCGAGGTGCGCAAGATTTGCGATGTGCTGAGACTGAACGAACAAGGCTTCTCCCAGAGGGAGATCGCCCAGAGCTTGAGCTGCGCGAGAAGCACGGTGGGAGACACCCTCTGCCGAGCCAAGGCGGCCGGTCTTGCCTACGACGAATTCCGGGAGCTCTCCCAGGCTGAGCTCTACGCCCGGCTCTACCCGGGTAACAGCGGCTCACCCCGCCGCAGGTTTGAGCCCGACTACGAGTACCTGCACCGGGAGCTCAGGCGCCCCGGGGTGACGCTGCAACAGCTCTGGATCGAGTATCGAGACGATCACCCCACGGATGGTCTCCAATACTCCCAGTTCTGCAAGCACTACCGCAGCTGGGAAGGCACCATCGATGTCGTCATGCACCACGAGCACCGGGCGGGCGAGAAGGCCTTCGTGGATCTGGCCGGCAAGACCCAGGCAATCGTTTGCCCCCACAGCGGTGAAGTCACCCAGTCCCCGGTGTTCTGCGCCTGTCTGGGGGCTTCCAACTACACCTATGCGGAGGTCCTTGCCGGAGCGGGTCTCGCCCCGTTTCTTTTGGCCCACGTGCACATGCTGGAGTTCTGTCAGGGATCCCCGAGGGTCATCGTGCCCGATAATCTGAAGGACGCCGTCCGGCTCGCTTCCTTCTACGAGCCCGACCTCAACCCCAGCTACCTCGATCTCGCCCGCCACTACAACGCGGTCGTGCTGCCCGCTCGCGTGCGAAAGCCCCGGGATAAGGCCAAGGTGGAATCCGCTGTTTTGCAGATAGAACGCCATGTGATGGCTCCTCTACGCAATCGGACGTTCTTCTCCATTGCCGAGGCCAACGCCGCCTACGCCGAGGAGCTTGCCGCCTTGAACGCCCGTCCCTTCCAGAAGATGGCTGGTTCACGCCTCACGCTGTTTGAGACCCTCGACCGTCCGGCGCTTTCGCCCCTTCCCGCCCACCCGTACGAGTTTGCGGCCTGGAAGCGGGCCCGCGTCAACATCGACTACCACGTGCAGGTAGACGGCGCCTTCTACTCGGTGCCCTACCAGCTCGCCCGCCGGGAGGTGGAGGTGAGACTGAGCCAGGCAGTCGTCGAGATCTTCCACGGCGGCCGGCGCGTGGCGAGCCACCTGCGCTCCTACGTGCGCGGCCGCTTCGTGACCGCGGCCGAGCACATGCCCGCCGCCCATCGTCGTCACCTGGAATGGACACCGTCCCGCCTCGAGAGTTGGGGAAGGAGCGTGGGACCGTCTACCGGCGCGCTTGTTTCCGGCATCCTTGAACGCCGGCTCCACCCGGAGCAGGGCTATCGCTCCTGTCTCGGGCTCATGCGCCTCTCGCGTGACTACACGCCGGAGCGCTTAGAAGCGGCTGCGGCCCGAGCCGTCTCAGCGGGGGCCTACTCGTTTAAGAGCGTGAAGAACATCCTGGCCCGCGGTCTCGAGCAGGTGAAGCTCCCCGAAGCTGAGGAACCGGAAGGGACTCTGGTCCTTTTCCACGAGCACCTGCGCGGCGCCGACTACTACCGCGAGGAGGTGCTCTAATGCTGCGCGCGCCAACGCTTGATCGCCTGCGGGAACTACGCTTGCGGGGCATGGCCGATGCCTTTGCCGCCCAGATGGAAAGCCCGGAGGCGGTCTCACTCAGCTTCGAGGAGCGGCTCGGTCTCTTGGTCGATGCCGAATGGACCCACCGTCGGAGCACCATGCTTGCCCGGCTGCTTCGAGAAGCGAGGCTCCGGCTTCCCGCCTGCCCGGAGGATGTCGAGTTCGGAGCGGCTCGCGGGCTTGATCGGGCCACCTGGCGGGCACTCTTTGCCGGCGACTTCGCCACTCGTCACCAGAACGTGCTTGTCGTGGGGCCCACGGGGGTGGGCAAAACCTATCTCGCCTGCGCGCTCGGTCACGCCTGCTGCCGCCTCGGGATGCGGGTCCGCTACCTTCGTCTCGGGGGCTTCCTTCAAGACATCGCTCTTGCCCGTCTGGACGGAAGCTACCGGACGCTCTTCGGGCGGCTTTCGAAGACGGATCTTCTCATCCTCGATGACTTCGGCCTTGCGCCGCTTGGCGGTGCTGAGGCTCGTGAACTCCTTGAGGTGATCGACGATCGCTACGAACGGCGCTCCACGGTGGTCTGCTCACAGCTCCCCTTGAGCGAATGGCACCGGGCGATCACCGACCCGACTCTCGCCGACGCCATTCTTGATCGCCTCGTCCATGGCGCTCACAAGTTCACGCTTCAGGGGGAATCCATGCGCAAGAAGAAGGGAGGCACGGCACCCAAACCGACCGAGGAAGAAGCTACACTCTAGTCACCGAAAACCGTCGATGCGTCGCCTTGCTCCGGGTGGCCGAATTGAGCCGGAACAGGCGGCCGATTTGGACCGGACCAGGTGGCCGATTTCAACCGGACTGGGTGGCCGAATTCGCCGGAATGCGCACGTCATCAGCGAGATCGTGCGGGCGCCAGGAGGTGTGCGCGCCGGCTTCATCTCGCGTTTCTCCCCCGGGTCTCTGCCGTGCTTCACGGTGTACTCGACGTTCGAGTTGCGGAGGCGCCCTGATGTCTATGCTCACTTCCTAGATTTCTTCGATGTGTTTCCGTGCGGCGTTTTGAAAAGCGAAGATCAGCTATTTGAGGATGAACTTGCTGCCTATGCATCCGGGGAGGGGATAGACCCGACGCTCGTGCTGTTCTCGCCCCTCAACAAACCGATCGGAACTAATCTCCGCAATGTCATGGATGTGAACTTCAAGAACCGACGGGTGCTTCGGCGGGAGCAAAAATGGCTCGGACTCAAGACCGCGCTGATAGGAGACTGGCTGGCGCTCAAGGCGAACTTCCCTCCGAAGGGTGAGAGGTACACTGTCGAAGAGGGAGATGCCTTTGTGGAGGAGGCCACGCGCCAGCGGGTTCAGTACCTTGCCCCCGACTGGGCTCGCGCTAGGGAGAAGGCGGGGGAACAGATTCGAAGCTCGGCGTTTCCCAGTAGCCGAATGATCCTGTGGACCCTGTTCTACAGGTTCTACCTGCCGAACCGCACCCCCGAGACCCAGGACGTATTTGACGTCTTGATCAGTAGTCCGGCGCCATATCTTGACGCCGTCGTTACCGAGAAACATCAGGCAGAGATCTACAGGCAGGTCAGAATGCGAGACCCCGCAGTAGGTCACCTCGAAATCTACACGGTGGCGGACCTTCGCGCGTGACCCGCAAAGCATGTTGCCACGTGGCGGACCTTCGCGCGTGACCCGCAAAGCATGTTGCCATGTGGCGGGCCTGCCGTCTTGCCACCTCAGAGCATGGACGAGGAGGGACCGCCACGTGCGCGCCCGGGGCGAGGTGAGGGGTACATTTATCCCGATTTACGCCGCCGATCAGGATAAATGCACCCCTCGGCCGGGCGGGAGGGAAAATCTCTACCGAAGCAGGCCATCTCGCCCACGCAAGTGTCTAACTACTCGATTGACCAGCAGCTTGATCGCACCCAGGGCGGGATGCGCGCCATCGCGGAAGAGTTGAGGGACTACCTTCTGAACTTGGGAGACGACGTGACCGAGGCGCCCACCCGGGAATACATCGCCTTTCGCCGGATTAGGAACTTCTGCTGTCTAGAACCCCATAAAGGGCATATCCTGCTTCATGTTCGTCTCGACCCGAAAGTGGGGGAAGGCTGCCCGATCTGCAGCGACGTCAGCAAGATCGGCCATTTCGGCACCGGCGACCTCAGGGTGCGGGTGAGCGGGCCTGATGACCTCGAGACGGCTAAGCAGTTCATCGACCTTGCATACGGCGGGCTTTCCGCAGGGGCGAGCGCCTGAGACTCTAGCCCTCCCATAGGCTGAGGCCCGTCCGCAGTGGCCACTAACCTTGCGAGACAGCTTCCCCCTAGAGGCGCTGGGAATTGAGGGGACGGCGCTCGCCGGGCGAGCAGGAGTTGACTTCTCCCCCGAGCTACGCGACCAATGGACGGACGCGCGAGCCGGCAAGGAGGATCAGCGATGGGAGGTATCTTCAAGGTGAGGATCACCGAGTCAGCCGGGGAGACTTATGATCTGCGCGACCGCTTCATCTGGAGCGCTTGGCTGGACGCAAGTCTCTTGGGCAGCGGCCATGCCTTCGATCCCGACCAAGCACTCGAGCAGGCCCAGGAACTTGTGGACCCGGAGAGCATCGATGACGTGGTGATCGAGCGCCGCGGTCGCTTCGCGGATTAGGGCCGGAGAAGCATCTCGCGACCCCGCCCGCGTGTTTGAGGCGAACGCTGTGAACGAAGACGGAAGGAGGCAGTCTAACGGACGTTGTCTGGGACGGGATCAGGCGGGTCGAAACATTAGGCCCTGAGGCACTTCGAATCCGTAATGCCCTCGCCGACGCCGCCAAGAGCTACAACTGGGCGCAAGTGCTTGAACTGCTCGCGGAGCACAAGGGTCTTGTCAACACCACGAGACCAGGTGGTTTGTCTCTCTACGCCCCCTTGCATCAAGCCGCGCACGGCGGCGCCTCCGGTAAGGTCGCACAGCAGCTCATCGGCATGGGCGCGTTTCGCACCCTTCCCAACGCGCGCGGGGAGCGGCAAGAAGGACTTGACAGGGGCTGCCCTTCTCATGGAAACAGCTCGTGATGGGGCTCATCGAAGGAGGCTCGACTCAAGCCGCTGAGTCTCCACTGAAGCCGGTGCGGTTCACTCCCCTCAGCACCGGTAGCCCCCCGGCAGATGGCCTTTGGTCCAATACTTGCCAGGTTTCCCGCGATATTTCTAAGCCGAGCGGGGGCGGATGTCGAAGTATTACCCGAAGGTCACAGTCGAGAGCGGAGGTTCCTCCATGCGCAGTTCGGGTCGCCGTGCGGGCAGACGTCCTACTAGGAGGAAGGCCATGCATTCTACTCGAACAACCGCGCTTCTCGCCGTGGCCCTCGTGGCGGTCACGGCTTGCGCAGCTCTGCTCGGCTCCGGATGCTCGCACGGGTCTT
>PMIZ01000478.1 GCA_003157225.1 Actinomycetota bacterium
TGAAGAACCGTCGGCAGTACGAGCAGCGTGTGGACGAGCTCAAGCGGGTCGTGGGTCTCGACCCTTCCAAGGCGCGGCGGATACCGCACGAGTTCACCGGCGGCCAGAGGCAGCGGCTCGGCGTTGCGCGCGCTCTGTCGTGCGATCCCCGGCTGATCGTGTTTGACGAACCTGTATCCGCACTCGACGTGTCAATCCAAGCCCAGATCGTCAACCTCCTGCAGGATTTGCAGGAAGCGACGCCCTGGTTGAGCTATCTGTTCATCGCTCACGACCTCTCTGTGGTCCGCCACGTGAGTGATCGCATAGCTGTGATGTACTTGGGCCGGGTGGTCGAAGTCGCGTCCGCTGGTGACCTCTGCGCCCAACCGCTTCATCCCTACACTCAGGCACTGATATCCGCCATCCCCATCCCCGATCCCTTCGTTGAAGAGGCCCGGCACCGGATCGTCCTTCGCGGAGAGGTTCCCAGTCCCCTGGATCCGCCGCCTGGTTGCTCGTTCCATGTTCGCTGTCGTTTGGCTGTCGAGGAGTGCCGACACCTGGTTCCCGCTCTGATAGACCTAGGCGACTGTCGCCAGGTGGCGTGCCACAGGTTCGGCAAGGAGGGATTCAAAGGATGAGCTTTGACCAAGCGCAAGGAGGAGCGTAGATCATGACAGCCTACAACTTCGAGACGCCTCCTTCACCAATACTTGAGAGCGCGATCACTGAAGTCATCGAAGCCGACGTCGTCGTCGCCGGAGCGGGACCGTCCGGCCTCGCGGCCGCCGTCTCGGCGGCGCAAGCCGGCGCCGTCGTTGTCCTTATCGAGAAGTTCCATCGGATCTCAGCGCCGGGCGGGCCGGGCGCGCCGTTCATAGACAGCCGGCTGCAGAAGGAGAGGGCAGCGGGTGGCAATGAGGCGCCGCCGCCGAGCGCGAGGATGATGCCACCGGCGTCCGCCGGTCTTCCTCCGCTGCCAGGGACGATGGGCCCCATGCCAGAGCTGCCGGGCGGGCCGCCGCCGGTCGGCCCACCAGTGGGTGGCAGCGAGTGCGGCCCAGTTCCCACCAAGGAAGAGATGGTGGAGGGGTTGTGGAAGGCTTCGGACGGTCGTGCGGATGAGCGGCTGATCAAGCTGTGGGCGGACAGAAGCGGTGAGGTGGCCGATTGGCTCGTCGACATGGCGAACGAGCAGGGCATCGATGTGATGGTGGGGCGGTTCAGCCACATGTTCTGCAAACCCGCCGATTCGACGAGAAAAGGACGACACTGATGGCACAGAGCCAATATGCCAAGTACATATCGAAAGAAATAATCGAGGAGAGCAAGTATCCGAAGATCACGGCCCCCATCGTCAGCTATCATGGCGATCGGGGCGGAAGAGACCTTGCCTTTCAGTGGAGCTGCATCACTCAGCCGCTCGTCATGGACCAGGAGCCCGAGACGAGCGATCGCGATCAGTTTCTTCTCCTTGCCTCGACCAACATGGACGACCTACGTGATTTTCGCGCGGAGATCGAGCTGCCGCTAGGAAAAGACAAGCAAAGGCAACTGATCTCCGAGCCGGCCTTCGTGTACATACCTGCCGGGTTGGTTCACGGCCCGCTCACCGTCAAGTCGGTAAGCCGGCCGCTCGCCTTGTGGAAGTGGACCCTAGATGCCAAGTACTCGGAGCACTGGGTTGCCGCCGATTACTCGAACCATGTGGTGGCACCCAGAATGATGGATGCGCAGCCGCCAACCCCCCCCGGAGGCACGGCGCCCTCGGCTGATCTTGACCCGCGTCCCATAGTCGAGTATCGGGGGCCCGGCGGGACTCCGTTCAGGTACATTCGGACTCCACCCATTATCGCCTACGACTGCTTCTGCAAGCCCCTGGGCATTCAAGCGAATCTCTGCGCCGGGGTCTACGGCGTCAAGTACCGTGAGTATTGCACCGCCGAGCCGGTCCACTACCACACTCGTCTCGACGAATGGCTGATATTCCTTGGCGGTGATCCTCTTAACGTGGAGACGTTCGACGCCCACATTGAGATGTTCTGGGGGAACGAGCAGGAGATGCAGGTGATCGACCATACCTGTATAGCCCATGTTCCCCCGGGCCTCATCCACTTGGGCCAGGACGTGCGCGGGGTCGGCAAGCCCTATTGGCACTCCATCACCGTCGCCGGCACAGGTGACTACTTCGCGGAACGTGAGAAGGTGGTTCTTTCGAAGGAAGAGATCGGGGAACCCATGATCGCGGAGGGAGCTACCGACTGGGTTCCGGCTACGCGAGAGGACTGAGCCCACTCACTTCGACGCGGTTCCGCCGCGGTCGCCAAGCGGGCTGCAAGCAAATCCTGTCCCCGCTACCATACGAGTAAAAAGGCCCGGTAATCCGGGCCTTTTTCTTTCGGCACTCGAATTGACCACGACTGAACGAACAGGGCTTCTCCCAGCGGGAGATCGCTCAAAGCCTAGGATGTGCCCGAAGCACGGTCGGCGACACGCTCTGTCGCTCGGCAGCCGCCGCCATGACCTACGAGCGGGCTCGGGAGCTTTCCGAGGCCGAGCTCTACGCCCGGCTCTATCCGGGCAACACCGGTTCCCCCCGCCGTCGGTGCGAACCCGACTACGAGTACCTGCATCGGGAGCTCAGGCGCCCGGGGGTGACCCTTCAGCAGCTTTGGATCGAGTACCGGGACGATCACCCCGAAGACGGTCTCCAATACTCCCAGTTCTGCCAGCACTACCGCAGCTGGGAAGGCACCATCGATGTGGTCATGCGCCACGAGCACCGGGCGGGCGAGAAGGCCTTCGTGGATCTGGCCGGCAAGACCCAGGCCATCGTTTGCCCCCACAGCGGTGAGGTCACCCAGGCCCCGGTGTTCTGCGGCTGTCTGGGGGCTTCGGCCTACACGTTTGCGGAGGTCCTTGCCGGAGCGGGTCTCGCCCCGTTTCTTTTGGCCCACGTGCACATGCTTGCGTTCTACAACGGATCCCCGAGGGTCATCGTCCCGGATAATCTGAAAGACGCGGTGAAGCTCGCCTCCTTCTACGAGCCCGATCTCAACCCCAGCTATCTCGATCTCGCCCGTCACTACAATCTGGTCGTGCTGCCGGCTCGCGTGCGCAAGCCCCGCGACAAGGCCAAGGTTGAATCCGCCGTCCAACAGGTAGAACGCCATGTGATGGCCCCCTTGCGCAACCGCACGTTCTTCTCCCTGGCCGAGGCCAACGCCGCCTACGCCGAAGAGCTTGCTGCCTTGAACGCTCGCCCCTTCCAGAAAATGACCGGCTCGCGCCTGAGCCTGTTTCAGGACCTTGATCGCCCGGCGCTTTCGCCCCTTCCCGCCCGCCCATACGAGTTTGCCGCCTGGAAGCGGGCCCGCGTCAACATCGACTACCACGTGCAGGTAGACGGCGCCTTCTACTCGGTGCCCTACCAGCTCGCCCGGCGGGAGGTGGAGGTGAGGCTGAGCCAGGGCGTGGTTGAGATCTTTCACGGCGGCAAGCGCGTCGCGAGTCATGTTCGCACCCACGTGCGCGGCCGTTTCGTGACCGCGGCCGAGCACATGCCGGCTGCCCATCGTCGCCACCTGGAATGGACTCCCTCGCGCCTCGTTAGCTGGGGCACGAGCGTCGGACCCCAGACCGGCGTGCTTGTTTCCGGCATCCTTGAACGCCGGCCCCACCCGGAGCAGGGCTACCGTTCCTGCCTCGGACTCATGCGCCTCTCCCGTGACTACACCCCCGAGCGCCTGGAAGCGGCTGCGACCCGAGCCGTCTCAGCGGGGGCCTACTCGTTTAAGAGCGTGAAGAACATTCTGGCTCGCGGACTTGAGCAGGTGAAGCTCCCGAGCGCGGAGGAACCCGAGGGGGCTCTGGTCCTTTTCCACGAACACCTGCGCGGCGCCGACTACTACCGCGAGGAGGTGATCTAGGTGCTTAGCCAACCAACGCTTGATCGTCTGCGCGAACTCCGGCTGCGGGGCATGGCCGACGCCTTTGCCGTCCAGATGGAAAGCCCGGAGGCGAGCTCGCTTTCCTTCGAGGAGCGGCTGGGTCTGCTGGTGGATGCCGAGTGGACCCACCGCAGAAACACCGCGCTTGCCCGGCTCCTTCGGGAAGCGAAGCTGCGGCTCCCCGCCTGCCCGGAGGATGTCGAGTTCGGAGCGGCTCGAGGGCTTGATCGGGCAACCTGGCGGGCGCTCTTTGCCGGTGACTTCGCCACTCGTCACCAGAACGTCCTTGTCGTGGGGCCCACCGGGGTGGGGAAAACCTACCTCGCCTGCGCACTCGGCCATGCCTGCTGTCGCCTCGGAATGCGGGTTCGCTACCTTCGTCTCGGTGGTCTTCTTCAGGACATCGCTCTTGCCCGCCTGGACGGAAGCTACCGGACGCTCTTCGGCCGGCTTTCCAAGACCGATCTTCTCGTTCTCGACGACTTCGGGCTGGCGCCGCTTGGCGGCATTGAGGCCCGTGAACTCCTTGAGCTCGTCGACGATCGCTACGAGAGACGCTCGACGGTGGTCTGCTCGCAGCTCCCCTTGAGCGAATGGCACCGCGCCATCATCGACCCCACGCTTGCCGACGCCATTCTTGATCGGCTGGTCCATGGCGCTCACAAGTTCACGCTTCAGGGGGAATCCATGCGGAAGAAGAAGGGAGGCACGGCACCCAAACCGACCGAGGAAGAAGCTACACTCTAGTCACCGAAAACCGTCGATGCGTCGCCTTGCTCCGGGTGGCCGATTTGGACCGGAACAGGCGGCCGATTTGGGCCGGACCAGGTGGCCGATTTCAATCGGACTGGGTGGCCGAATTCGCCGGAATGCGCACCCTGATTAGCTTCCCGCTGGGAGGCGTTTTCGGGAGTGAAGGCGTGCCGGGGCATTTCAGGACGAGCGCCAGGTCTGCCCTCTCGGGCCGCACCCATTCCCAGAAGGAAGTGTCTAAGAAGTCTGACGCGGGACACAGCATCGGTACTCCAGGCGAAACGACGGTTGGAAGACACAATCCTAGCGGATGCTGCCTTCATGGTCGGGTCTTTGCACCCCTCACACGCATGCCTTCCTATTTCAGCTTGTCTCGGTTCAGATCCTAGGCACTACACGGCCATGTGCCATGTCACAATCGAGATCGCCGAGAAGAGCTGCGAGACAGGCAACTCGATCATCCGGCCACTCGGCCAATACCCGGCCTAGTTCGGCAACGCGTTCGTTTGCGCTTGCTTCGGCCAACTCCACCCCTTTGGCGGTGAGCGCAAGCACAGTGCCACTCCGATCTGCCTCGCCTTTCACCCGTCGAACAAGATCCTTGCTCTCCAAGTCCTGCAGATGTCGAGTCATTGTAGATCTGCCTATGCCGACCCGCCGAGCCAGCTCACTTGACCTGAGCGGACCTCCCATGAGCTCCACCAAGATTGGAAATGCCCAAGCACTGAGGTCGAGGTCCAACTTGTCTCCCACGTTTCTTGCCATAAGGAACACGGCGTTCTGCCCATGCCGAAGAATCCTTCCCAACGCGAGATCAATGTTTGTGAGCTCACCGTCTCTCAACCGTAGCCTCCTTGACCAAGTTGCATGGCGACCCAAAGACCACTGACGGAACGACCCACCGCGCGAGGGCGCCAAAGCGGCCTACTCACAGTATCTCAAACAGGCTACCTCGTGCCTACATGAGTCGCCACATGGGACGCTACCCTCGGCGTTCCGCCTTCCGGCCCTCGATAGCCCCGTCATCCCCGGGGCTGGAATCACCCGACTTCCGCGTCTCGACCTCATTCCGCAGACGCACGAGCAGATCCGCGAGCGTCCATACCTCTTTCTCCGACCAGCCTGCAAAAACCTGCCCGAATACCGACTCGCGAAGGTCGTCAACCATCTCCCAGACCTGCCGCCCTTTGTCACTCAGCTGTATAATTGAGCTTCTGCTATCACCTTCGTCTTGTGATCTGGTGATAAGACCATTCCGCTCAAGCGTCTGGATGTAGAGGCTCATCGTGGGTTGAGCAACGACCACGGCGTCGGCCAATTGGGCAAGGCGTGAAGTGCTGTCTCCAAGCTCGCTCAGAATTCGGAAGAGAGACGGGTTTACGGTCACGCCGTGGACTCTGCGAATCCTCTTGGTAACATCCGAAATGGCCGGCGTGCTTCGACGCATGATGTCATGCATCGCATCGAGAACAATCCGTACGGCCGCCCCCTTTGTCTTCTCCATGTCGTTGCTCCCTCGTCCATTGGTCCGTCGATCTTCGCAGTACGCCCTTGAATGCTAGGGTCGCCGGTTTGCCTTCATCCTTGCGAACTTCCTTATGCTGCGCTCCGGGAAACAGCGAATTCCTCCGGAGTCTGATATCCGAGAGCTACGCAGATGCTCCGCATTGTATTGTATTCGACCCGCCAGGCTTCAAGGACCACCCTGGCATGGTCGATACTCCAGAACTCGGTGGTGTTCAGGCACTCGTCGCGCGGGGCGAGAGACTCCGCCGTCTCAGCCAATCTGAAAGTGGCTCTTGGCCGGGGATACCGTTGACACCACCAAGGAAAGTTGAAGCGGCCCTCGGTGCTGCGGAATCAAGTTGCCGGATCGCTAACTGAGCGGTATCAGCAACCTGAAGCGGCCTCCTTTCTCGGCCTCTGCCAAAGTTCAAGGACCCAACGGGACCGAAGGCCTCGGGCAGAACTCGCACCTCAAACCGCGCTTACCTACTTCTTCTCGGCCGGGTAGGGCCACACCCAATCATCGATGGAAGTCGGCGGCACGTAGTCCTGGGCTCCGGGCGTAATCATGATGTCGCCCTGCCACTCATCGCCAAACTGCACTTTGTCGACGGGCGCCGCCCTGTAGTAGTGATCCATCTCGGGTCCAACCACCCACATGATGTGGAGGAATGGCTGGTTCACGACCCTGATCTCATCACCCAGGTGCGGGATCCCCGGGACATAGTGGACAACGCCAGATGTCCTCAGAGTATGACGCTCGCGCTCTTTGCCGAAGAAGACGTCTATATCGGCGTCGAAGTCCTCGATGTCCAGAGGGTTGCCGCCCAGGTACATGCTCACTTGGTGTGACCTGCGGTGCGCATGAAAGGCCTCGAGATAGCAGTAGTCTCGATGGAACGTTGCCATGCTGGCCCAACTCGCCTTAGCCGGGATGCCGAGGTCGGCACCCCAGAGCAGATAAGTGAGGCCCGTGCCGAGCGCCATGCGGCCGTAGCGGAAGGGAATGTCCGGCGGATGGATGGCTACCACGTCCGGCGGCATGTCGGCACCACTATGCACGACATCAAGGAGCGAACCCTTGTCTTTGAGAAAATCAATCACGTAGTCCGAATCGTCGGGAGCTTCCCAGGAAGTGGAGAGCTCCGGCTGGAGGGACCAGTCAAGAAGAGCGAAGGGCTTCTTTACGTTCTTCACGGTGACCGGTCCGTGCCAGAGTCCCTTGGGCAGGTAGACGAGGGTCGGCTTGTTGATCACGAACTTCTTGCCCTTAGGCCCCAAGGCCAGCTCGCACTCAGCCTCAAACTCGGCTCCGTCATTCACATTGGCTGAGCTGAAAAGCAAGAATTGGTCGCGCTCGGCGTCGAGCTCAGGCTCCTGGTCCATGGTGAGAGGACTGGTGATACAGCTCCACTCGGCCTCGATGGCGTTGCCGCCGCCGGGGCAACCGTGGTAGTAAGCGGTGGGGCAAGTGATTTCTTTGTACTTGCTCTCCCAGATAATCTCTCTAGATACGTACTTGCCGTACTTGGAATGAGCCATGGTTTCTCCTGTTTGTCATGGTGTGTTGGTCGAGATTCCACTTGACCACGTCGGCCAATGTAGGACTCCGCCAGCCAATGTTGGCCAGTCGCACCGCCTGCCGTCGTGGAAGCTTCGCCTCCACAGAGGAAAGGGGGCATCCCCCGAGGGAGCCTGTAGAGCGACCGGAGGGGATGTCGAGGCAGGCGCCGCACACAGAGCGGCTATCATTGCCCCGCTGTGCGTAGCGGCGCCTGCCTCGAACAAGGTCAACGCAGTTCCTTTATTTGTTCAGCCAAGCTGTCTGGAGGGAAGAGAACGCGGGCAAGCCTCTGTGCCCAAAATCGGCAACCACATAGGGCTGTTCGACTCGGCCACCCCCAATTTCATAGAGTGGGATTAGGAGAGCGCTCTTGGTCAGGATGTCCGTGGTCGCACGGATGAGGCTGACACCGGGTGCCGGAGCAGAGGTGGCGGCACCGAGCGCCTGCATGAACTCCGGCGGTTTCTGCCAGTTGTTGCCGAACAGGAACAGGGCGAAGTTGACGCAGCCGAGCCCGGTAGGCCCCTGCGCCGGGTCCGCCACTTCGAGTAGGGCGTTGTGCCAAGTTCCCTGCGGTCCAACATAGGAGGTCCACTTGCCGGCATCGGCGAACTGGATCTCAGCCTGAATACCTACCTTGGCGAGATACTCCTGTTCGGCGAGGGCGATGTCGTGATTGCCCGCCGGCCAGACAATGAGGGTGGTCTTGAAGCCGTTCGGGTACCCGGCTTGGGCCAGCAGCTGTTTCGCTTTCGCGGGATCGTAGGTGCGGCCAAGAGCATAATTGGCATCATATGCGGTGGAGTCGCGCGGCGGGATCTGGTTGGGCGGCTGGAGGTATCCGTAGCCGTACTTCTGAGCGATGGCGGCGCGGTCGACTGCGTACTCCGCCGCCTCCCTCACCTCTAGTTTTGACCACGGGGAGTCCGCGTGAGCGCTATCCGGCACCCAAACCTCGTTGGCGTCGTAAGTAGGGTGGGTGCGCCATCCCAAATTCTGGTAGTCCGCCATCTGCTTACCCGGAGAGATACTGTAGATTACGTCGAGTTCCCCCGTCTTGGCCATCATCAGCGTGGTCGCGGGGTCAGCCGTGAAGGTGTAGTCCAATTCGTCGAGGTACGGCAGCTTGTTGCCCTGTGCATCCTTGCCCCAGTAGTCTGGGTTCTTCACCAGCTTCATACTC
>PMIZ01000360.1 GCA_003157225.1 Actinomycetota bacterium
AGATGCCGACTCCGAACCCGACCTTCACGCCCAGCCCACCGAGAAGGTCGACGCCCCGCCCGGGTTTCTCCAGAAGGCCGATGATGGCAAACAGCGTCACCAGGTCGCCCAGCCCCATGACCAGCGGACCTTCCTTGTACCAGCCGGGAAGAACCCCGCCCGCGCCCACCAGCCCTTTCAGGCCGACGACGACAACCGCCAGCAACGCCGCGACGAACGCGATAGTCCCCCAAGCGTAGTGCCAGCCACTCGCGCCCATCCCCCAAGCCCAGTGCAGGCCACTCACGCCCCCGCTCAGGCTCTGACCGCCGAGCGAGATCGACACCGTGTACCAGCTCAGGCTCACCCCTGCGAGAACGACGGCGAACAGACCCATCACCCCGTAGTCGTAGCCCTTGACACGCCCAGCCTCCATCAGCACCCTCCGACCCTCAACAGTCTCCGCGACGACAATCGGCAACCGCGGCGTCAGCCATTAGCGCGCGGCCGACACTTGCGCGAGAATGGAGATGCAATGCGCGAACTGGCTGACACCTTCAAGGCGCTCTCGGACGAGACCCGGCTCGACATGGTCGCTCTCCTTCTGGACAACGATGAGCTGTGCGTCTGCGACTTCGTGGGCGCCCTTGGGCTCACCCAGTCCAAGGCGTCGCGCCACCTGCGCTATCTCTACAACGCCGGGCTGGTCAAGGACCGCCGCGCGGGCGTATGGATCCACTATCGCTTGGCGAAGGACCTACCCGCGGCTCAGCGCGCGCTCGTCGACGCGCTCCGACAGGCTTTCACTGAGCAGCAGTTGGACGACCTCAGCCGGCGCCTCGTGGATTGGCGGCAAGGGAACGGCGGCTGCTGCTAGCCGGCTTCCGCGCGGTGATGTTCGCAGACAGGACGTAGTCACTCGATGGGCAGCACCGCGTGATACTTGTCGAGAGCGCTCCGGTAGGCGTCCCGTTCGACCCGGCCGGTGTCGAAGTACGGGGTGGAAGAACTGATCTTGCCCGAGTCCCACATAGCTTCGATGCCACCGATGGTCGCCTGGATGCGGTTCACCATGTGCAGCACCGCTTCCTGCAGCAACGAGAAAGCTTCGTCGAAAGTGCCGGGCCGGGCGAGAGAGGCCAGGATCATGTCGTCTTTGTCCAGCGCGTCGATCATGCTCTGGAGTTCGTCGCGCACCGACACAGGCACCTTTGGAGCGGTGTTGTTGATCTGAGTGGCCAGTTGGGGAATGCGCGTGTCGTCCCTTTCGAGGTCAAGAGCCACGGCGTCCTGTGCCGTCAGGTAGACCGTCGCCGAGTCCACTGTGGTGGCGGTGGTAGTAGGGCTGCCGGTAGAGGTGGTGAAACTGGGAATCGTCTGGACGGTCGTGCCGCCGACCGCACTGCTCGTAGTCCGGGCGCTGGTCGACGTGGTCAGACCGGCCGTGGTGGTGGAAGCGTCCGTCGCGACCGTGGTGAGCGTGCTGTTCGTCTGCCCGGAAGCGGCGTCCTTACCGCCATCCCGGAAGAAACCAAAGTACACCCCGACTCCCGCTCCCGCGAGGACGATGATGGCGGCCGCGACGATCCCAATGATCAGCCCACTGTTCCCCCGGTGGGTGGGGCCAACGGGTGGCTGCCGGCCGGGACCGTAGCCAGGGGTGGGCGGCTGTGCAGGTGGAGGCGGCGGAGACGCGGCCGCCCCTACTGGGGCCGGCAGGATTACAGGCGCCCCGCATTTGCCGCAGAAGGCCTTGCCCGCTGCGACAGCTTCACCGCAGTTCTTGCAGAACATCGCTCGTCTCCTCCGACCGCTTGACGGCGGCACGCTATCCAAGTGCTCTATTCCGAGGCTGCCAGCCAAAGCCTAGTGCAGAGCAGGCCGATAGTCCATACCCCGTCCCGATGCTAACATGGCCGAAAACCGCCAGCCGGCACGGCTGACCGGCCCGATTCACTAGCGGAGGGAAGATGTCGGACGAGCTACACAAGAAACTAGGCATGCGGCCGGGTTCGGCCGGCCTGGTGATCGCCCCTCCCCCCGACGACGACAACCCGCTCCTGCCGCTGCCCGAGGGGTTCTCGGCGATCGCCGGCCTAGAAGAGCTGGCCCAGACGAGCGGATCCTTCGACTACATCCAGGTCTTCGTACGCGACCGGGCAGCGCTGGCCGCCGCCTTCGCGGAACTCCGCGACAGGCTGGCGCCCAGCGGGATGCTGTGGGTGTCGTGGTTGAAGCAGTCTTCAGACAGACGGAGCGGGGCCATGATGGGCGACCTCAACGAGAACCTGATCAGGCGGCTGGCCCTGACTAACGCCATGGTCGACGTCAAGGTGGCGGCTCTCGATCGCGACTGGTCGGCCCTGAAGCTGGTCCGTCGCAAGCACTAGGCAGTGCCAAGGGGCCGCGTCGGCCTCTTTTCAGAGCCAGCCCATCAACAGCCAGGGGCGTGGGGGCCGGGTCCACAGGGACCGCACGCCGATCTTGACCGCTTCACTGTTCCTCATGGTCTGGCTGGTCCCATTCCGACGGGGCCCGGCGGGCCATTTCCGCTCTCGGGGAACTCTGCCGCAGATGGTACGATGCGTCTGCACGCAACCGAGGGCCTGCGAAGCCGGGGAGGGAGAGGATCTCCGTGCTTGATCCCATAATCAGCTTCCTGAAATCGCTCGGCATCGTCTCCCCCGGCCGCCTCGGCTGGGTCACGGTCATCCTCACTTTTCTCATCGCGGTGCTCGGCGCTTGGTGGTTCATGCCTCGAGTACGGATGTTCTCCATGCGGGTTGGCTGGACGGACGAGCCCAGTCCCCGGCGCCTCAACAAGGAGCCTCTCCCCAACGCCGGCGGGCTCGCCATCTTCGCCTCGGTGATCCTGGCCCTGCTGATTGCCACGCTGCTGCGCCGCATCGTCATCCAGGATATCCAGGTTCAGATACTCGCCATCCTGCTGGGTGGCTCCTTCCTTATCATGACGGGCTTCATCGACGACCAGGTGGGTCTGCCGCCGTTGATACGGTTGCTGGTGCAGTTGATGGCGGCGCTGCTGCTGGTGGCTGTCGGCCTCCGCATCGAAGTGGGGTTCGGGGGCCAGTTCGCCACCACGCTCTCGATCATCTTCACCGTTCTCTGGATGCTCGCCATCACCAACGCGGTCAACCTTCTGGACGGAGTGGACGGGCTGGCCGGAGGGGTGAGCTTCATCACCGCCATGGGGCTGCTGGCGGTGTCGGCTCAGGTGGCGTCGAAGGCCGCCGCCACTCTGCTTCTGGCTGCGTTGGCCGGCGCCGCGCTCGGGTTTCTCCGGCACAACTTCCCGCCTTCGCGCATCATCATGGGAGACAGCGGCGCCTACTTCTTCGGGTTCGTGCTCGCGGCCTGCAGTATCCGGGCCAACCTCAAGATCAGTACTGCGTTCGGACTGCTGCCCGCCGTCATCGTCGTGCTCCTGGCCTTCTCGCTGCCTCTGTTCGACACGATCCAAGTGGTTCTTCGCCGGCTGGTGCAACGGAAGAATCCCCTGTCCAGCCCCGGAAAGGACCACGTGCACCACCGGCTCCTTGCCCGCGGCATGTCCCAGACTCGGACCACGCTCGTCCTCTGGGGGGTGACACTCGCCATGACCTTGGTGTCGATGGTGGTCCAGCGGATGACCGCACCCAGGGCCCAGCGGATGAGCGCAGCGGCCATCGTCAGCACCATCATCGGCACGATCATCCTTCTGGCGCTCGTGGTCCTGTTCCGCAGGCGCGGCGCCCGGCGGACGGCTGCAAGCCGCGCCGCCCGGGTGGCCGCCGGCTTGCCCGAAGACACCATGGAATTCGCGGCTCTCACCGCCGCCCAGTCCGCACCGATGACCCCAGCCGTCCGGCAGGAAGTCCCACTAGCGCAACCGAAGCAGCCGCCGGCAGGCGCGGCCGACGTTCCGGTCGCCTCCGTGCAGCCGACCCTCGTCCGGCCCCCCCAAGAACCTTCTCCGACGGCGCCTCGGGGGACTTCATCCGGCTCCGACCGCTGAAACCAAACGCCCCTTCCCCTGCGTCTCAGGCTCAACGCAAGGCGAACAGGAACAGAAAGGGGCCCGAGATGGACGACAGATGGTGGCACAAGGTAGGAGCGATCGCGGTGGTCTTCGTGCTGGTCGCGGCACTGGCGGCAGTCGCGGCGACAGGGTGCAGTTCCGCCAACGCGGCAGGCGGTCCGCTCACGCTGGCGGACACTGACAACGGCAAGGCCTTCTCGGTCAAGGTGGGCGACATCATCACGGTCGTCATTCCCGGCAACGTGACCACCGGGTATTCATGGGCGGCAGCCCTCAGCGAGAAGGACGCCGCGCTACTCCAACAGCAAGGCGAACCGGTGTACGCCGATGGTTCGAACGAAACTTTGGTGGGCGCCGGCGGCGACTTCACCTTCACCTTCAAAGCCGCGGCGGCCGGACAGGCGGCATTGAAGCTGGTGTACGCGAGACCGTGGGAGAACGGGGCCCCGGCCCAGACCTATGAGGTCCACGTGACCATCGAGTAGACAATGCTACTGGGGCAGGAACGCCCCGGGGTCGGCCATGAAGTTCCGGTAGAGGCGGTAGTGCTCCGTATCCTCGTAGCTCATCTCGTCGATTCCCGTGTCTCCAAAGCTGAAGACCTGGGCTCCGGGTAGCGCCATCAGAATGGGCGAGTGAGTGGCGAGTATGAACTGCGCATGCCCCTGGCCACGGTAGTCGGCCAGCAGACGCAAGAGGTCGATCTGGCTGGCAGGCGAGAGGGCAGCCTCGGGCTCGTCGAGGAAGTAGAGCCCCGGTATCTGGTAGCGACCGCGGAAGTAGGCGATGAGGCCCTCGCCGTGCGAGCGCAAGGTGAGATTCTCTCCGCCGTGATACTTCGCGTGGCCGGGGTCGAGGTGGCTGACGTCGTCCAGAAACTCGGCCCACTGGCGGAAGCTCTCCGCGGTGAATATGCCGCCCCTCACCGGCCCGCGATCGAGGGTGACGGCCACGTGGTCGCTCAGCCGGCCCTGGGGCTGGGGGGGCGCCGCAGGCCGCCGAGCGGCCTGCGGCGTCCCCCGTTTCACCTCAGTCCAGATATGGAGCCCGCAGCGCCGGGCTATGGCATCGATGAGAGTCGACTTTCCGGAGCCGTTCTCGCCGACGAAAAAGCTCACGCCCTGGTTGAAGATGAGCCGCTGCCGGCTTTGCAGCGTCGGGATGTTGAAGGGATAAGTAACCCGGTCGGGGAACTCGTCTCCACGGATCTCCACCGACCGCAGCCACACCCTCCCCGTCACTTGGATACCAGCGTGACCGCGCCCACGTTCACCTTGACCGCTATCGTGAGCGACTTCCCGGGCGTGGTCGACCGAGCGGCCGCCGTGCTGTAGCTCTTGCCATCTTGGCTCTTGGTCCAGTCCCCCTCGGGGTTGACGTCGTTCAGCGCGCCGCTCACCGTCACTTGTGCTGCCGTGGTCGGGGGCACGATGATCTTCACGCTCCCCGCTCCGGTCTCCACCACCGCGGTCGCCGAAGTCCGCAAGTCGCCGGAGAAGTCCAGCGAATAGGAGCCGGCCCCTCCCTTGAACGTCATGCTCTTGAAGTTGGCGTTCGCCAACCCGATGAGCGTAACCGTGGAGGCGCCGGTGGTGTAGGTGAAGCTCTCCATCTGTCCCGGATTGACCTCGTTCCACAACACCTGGGTCTTGGCGGCGCCGTCCTTGATCGAGAGTCCCTGGAGCGTGAGCCCGCTGAAGTCGTAGGCTCCCAGGTAGGCGCCGGCCGTGATCTTGAGCCGCATGGGCGCCCCACCCAGTTGCAGCTCCCAGTCGTTGGTGATGTCGGTGCCCAGTCCCGCCACCCCTTTCTGACTTCCCTGCTTGATGACGAGGCTGGAGTCGGTGCGTGTGACCACCGGTTTCCACGGCTCCACGTCGTAGCGGATGGTGCCCGAAGCGAGTGCGGGAGCGCCGGGCCCAATGATGAGCTTGCCTGCCCCCATCGCGATCACCACGTCGGTGACTGCCGCGCTTCCCAGCGGCTCATCGATTTTCACCTGCTGTGTCACGCCTACGTCGACTCCGCAGCCCGCCGCCAGCCACACCAACGACACCAGCACAAGCGTCAGCGCCCCCGCGGCGGCGACCAAGTTGCGCCGATTGCTCCTCTGCCTTTTCCAGATCTCTCCGCTCATGGCACCTCAACCTCCCATCTGGCGAGATCCATCTGCCCTGGCGCGACCACCGGGACCGACTCGCATCCTAGGAGGATTGTAGAATGAGACCGGCAACGACGCTAGGAGGTCGATTGTGGACGCTCTCGGACCGCCCGGTGCGCGCACCAGCCGCAAAGTCGCCATCATCGGAGCGGGCATCGCCGGCCTCTGCACCGGCATCTACGCCCAGATCAACGGGTACGCCACCCACATCTACGAGATGCACACCCTGCCGGGCGGCCTGTGCACCGCCTGGGAACGCAAGGGCTACACCATCGACGGCTGCATCGACTGGTTCACCGGCTCCCGTCCCGGCAGCAGCCTCTACAAGCTGTGGAATGAGATCGGC
>PMIZ01000008.1 GCA_003157225.1 Actinomycetota bacterium
TCAGCATCCCCTTCCACATAGGCGTGACCGATGCCGAGGAGATCTATCCGATCCAGGAGCAACCGAAAGACAGCCAATGATCCTGGGGTCGCGCCGCGCGGTTCTCCTTGATAGACTCCAGAAGCCTTCACATCTCGATGGCCGGAGACATTGAGTATCGCTTCAGTCATTAGGTGAGCCTTGGTTGGGCGCCCCATCGCTACTGCTGAGGAAGGACAGGAGCGGCTTTCCAAGAAGCTCGCGCTGCCGGTGTTCTCGGCCGATGCGATTTCGTCCACAGCCTAAGCCACCGAGGAGATCCTGCTCGCCCTGATGCTGGCCGGATCCGTGGCGCTTCGCTATTCGGTCTACATATCGCTCGCTGTGGCCGCTTTGTTGGCTATCGTGGCGCTTTCCTATATGCAGACCGTGCACGCGTACCCGAGTGGCGGCGGTTCTTACATCGTCAGCCGCGAGAATCTGGGGCTGGCGTCAGGGCTCGTTGCCGCTGCTTCGTTGATGATCGATTACGTGATGACCGTCGCGGTGAGCACGGCAGCAGGCGTGGCCGCGGTCTATTCGGCCGTACCCTCGCTCTGCAACTACCGGGTGTACATCTGCGTGGGCGTGATCTTGCTGGTAGCACTCGCGAACCTGAGAGGTGTTCGGGAGTCCGGCACCCTGTTCGCGGTTCCGACTTATTTGTTCGTCCTTTTGTGCGGCGGGTTGATCATTGTAGGCATGGTGCGTTGGTCGCTGGGAGACCTGCCCCCGCTGGCGCACGCTCCGTTCCCAGCAGTCCAGGATTTGACTTTCTTTCTCATCCTGCGGGCGTTCGCCGGCGGATGCTCTGCGATGACGGGCACCGAGGCGATCTCCAACGCGGTGCCCGTCTTCAAGGCGCCGGAGAGCCGCAACGCTGCAATTACTCTCGGTATCATGGCCTCTGTTCTCGCCTTTCTGCTGATCGGAGTGACGGGGCTTTCGCAGATCCTCCACGTCTACCCCACGGTAAACGGGAGCGACACGGTCCTCAGCCAGGTGGGGAGGTCGGTGTACGGCCACGGCACGATCCTCTACTTCGCCCTACAGATAGCCACCATGGCCATTCTCTTCTTGGGGGCCAACACAAGCTATGCGGGTTTCCCGCGGCTTTCTTCCGTGCTGGCGCGTGACGGGCTGATGCCTCGCCAGTTCATGAACCGGGGCGACCGCCTTGTCTTTTCCAACGGGATCATCGGCCTAACCGTGGCCGCCATTGCCGTTGTCTTGATCTTCAAGGGACAGACCCACAGCATGATTCCTCTCTATGCGGTGGGCGTCTTCATGAGCTTCACCCTTTCCCAGTCCGGGATGGTGATCCACTGGTTCAGGCTCAAGAACACCGGCTGGCAACGCCGCGCGGCGATGAACGGCTTTGGTGCGACGCTCACGGCGGTCGTGTCTGTGGTTATTGTCATCGTCAAGTTCACTCATGGCGCGTATCTAGTCGTGGCGGCGGTGCCGCTACTGGTGGGGATCTTCTACGTAGTTCGGCGCCACTACGATCGTGTGGCCGCGGTGCTCGAGCCTCAGAACAACATGGAACTCGAGGAACTGGGACAGATCGCCACTTCCCGCCCGCGGACGACAGTGGTGCTGTTCGTGGCCCAGGTGAACTCGCTGACCGCCCGGTCGCTCTCACTCGCTCGGGCGCTTGCGCCCGATGACGTGCACGCGGTGACCATAAGCAGCGACCCTGAGCGCCTCCAACGCCTGCATGAGACCTGGGAACGCATGCACGTCGATCTACCCCTCGAGGTTGTGGACTCTCCCTTCCGGGAGTTCATCAAGCCGGCGGTGGCGTACGTGCGCTCTCTGAAACCCGGTCCCGACCACACCGTCACCGTGGTGATTCCCGAGTTTGTCGTAGAGCATTGGTGGGAGGCCTTCCTCCACAACCAGGATGCGCTGCGGCTCAAGGGTGCGCTCTATGTGGTGCCTTGGGTCGTGGTCATTAACATACCCCTGCATATCTCGGCGGCGAAGACTCAGGATCCCAGCGAATAGCCCGGCACCCGAGTTTCGTCTCTCCGGGTCAAGTCCGGTAGCGATACTATGTTCGTACAGCGCTGTTCAGGGATCAGCCGTGGACCACGGCATACGGAGACGGGGGCCATGAGAACCATTTCGATCGACGGCAACTCTCTTGCCCTGGAGGATGTCCTGGCGGTTTCTCGAGGCGAGGCGGCCATCCAGCTTGCGGACTGTGCTATGCCCCGGATCGAGCAGGCTCGCGCCTACATCGAGCGTCTGCTCAGCGAGGACGCTGTCGTGTATGGGGTGACCACCGGGTTCGGCAAGTTCGCCGAAGTGCGGGTGGCAGGAGCGGACGCGCTTCAGTTGCAACGGAATCTCATCTTCAGCCACTGCTGCGGCGTGGGGGATCCCCTCGGCCCGGAGGAGACACGGGCCGTCATGCTTCTGCGCGCCAACGTGTTGGCCAAGGGCTACTCCGGCGCGCGCCTGGTGGTGCTTCAGACCCTCATCAACATGCTGAACGCGGGCGTACTTCCGGTCATCCCGAGCAAAGGCTCGGTCGGCGCGTGCGGCGATCTGGCACCTCTTGCCCACCTGTCGGCTGTCATCATCGGGGAAGGGGAGGC
>PMIZ01000104.1 GCA_003157225.1 Actinomycetota bacterium
AGAACTTCTTGAGCTGGCGGCCAAGGCCGGATGTATCGGCGTCTTCATCGGCTTCGAATCGTCGACGCCGGAGGGACTGGCGGAGGTAGGCAAGAAGTTCAATCTCCGTAAAGACAGAGACTTCCCCGACTCCGTGCGCCGGATGCAGCGGCACAACATCATGGTGGTGGGATCCTTCATGATCGGTCTGGATGTGGACGAGGAAGGTATCGGCAAAGGAATCGCGCACGCAGCCAGCCGCTACGGCGTAGATAATATCAACGTCTCCTTTCTCACTCCCTTGCCGGGAACCCGGTTGTGGGAACAGATGATGACTGAGCAGCGCATCCCCCTTGGCCACTTCCCGAAAGACTGGAAGTACTACGCGCTTACCTATCCGGTAGCGCGCTACCGGCGTCTCTCGCTCCAGGGTANNCTCATGCATCCCGTCGCGCGCTACGAGGGCCTCTCGCTGGAGGAAGTCATCGATGAGATGACCGCCTGCAACCGGAGCTTCTACGCCAGGCGGCGCATCATTCGAAGAATGGCCGGCAACCTCCGTCGCAGTCGCAGCCCGCTCTTCAGCCTGGTGCACAATTTGTCTTCTCGCCGGAACTCCCGGCTCCTTACCAGGGCGTATGCGGAGTTCAGATGGAAGGAGGGCGAAAGGTTCTGATAGGGGTCAAGATCGCATCGCAGTCGTGACGAAGAATCCTTCTGAATCGCGCGTCTCTAAATTCGCCCATAGAATCCATGGCCCTGGCCTGACTACTACGGAGCCTGCCGAGTTCTCCTGCCGGACCCGGCTCCCTAGTACCGCACGACCGGGCGCCCGCGTTCGCTTCGCAGCTCGCCTAGCTGGGCGGGAAGGTGCTGGGAAGCGGAGACGGTGGTCGGATCGCCGTCAGAGACGTAGCGCAGCTCTGGGTGCTTCTTGCCTGGAACTTACTGGAAAAAGGGGACCAGGGAGGGTCCGCCCACCTCTTTAAGAGCGGCGGTATAGTGGTGGGGGTGATCCTGATAGGTAACGCTGGCGAGGAGTCGCCTCTAGAATTGTTTCCGAAAGCGAGCGCATGCCGCTGTTCGATCACATTGGCGGCCGAGAGCCTTCAAGGCACAGGTCTACCAACTCGTCCGCCTCAACAGTGCCGGCGCATATCACGGTGTCGGCGCCACCCCAGTAGATCTTGAGGGTTCCGTCATCCTCCGGTACCGCCCCGCAGCAGAAGACCACATTATGGACATAGCCGACCTGCTCCCAAAGATCCTCGGGTTCGAGAATCCATTCGTCGGCCACTCCGAGCAACCGGGACGGATCTTTCAGATCATGGAGAGCCGCTCCGAGTCTATAGACGGAGCCATCCATGGTGGGAAAGACTCCGTGGTAGATATGGAGCCAGCCTCTGGGAGTCTTGATCGGAGTGGCTCCCGGTCCGATTTTCATCTGATCCCAGTGGTAACCGGCTGGCTTCATGACCACCCGGGAATCGCCCCAATGCACAAGGTCAGGGGAGTAGCTGATCCAGATGCTCCAGGGATCGATCTCGGAGTGCGGGCGGTCGAGCCGGGCGTAGCGACCATCGAAGAGCTCTGGGAAGAGCACTACATTACGAGAGTCTGCTTGGGTGATGAGGGCGATGCGCTCCACGTGTTCAAAGTCGGTGGTCCGGGCGAGCGCCACCCTCACCCCGTGCCGAGAATAGGCAGAGTAGGTGAGCAGGTACTCACCGCCGGCGCGGCACACTCGCATGTCCTCCACACCCCACTCTTCGTACTGGGCGAACACCCCCTCACTGGCCGGCAGGAGAAACGGCTTTGGCCTTACCTTAAAGTGAAAGCCGTCGTCACTTTCCGCAAGCCCGATGATCGAACGCCCGTTGAANNCGGTGTGAGCGGAAAAGCAGCAGGTAGCGGCCTTCGTGCTTGACCGCTCCGGGATTGTGCACTGTGGCCACCGGATAGGGCACGTCGGCTTTGGTAAGAATAGGGTTGTGCTCGTAGCGACGGATCATTGGTCTCTCCCATTCGGGGCTAAAGAGCAGAGTTCTAGACGCGCCCGAAGTCGTCCTCGAGCCGCTCGATGTCGTCCTCGCCGAAATACTCGCCGCGTTGCACCTCGATGAAGACGAGTGGCTCCGCGCCCGAGTTGCCTATCCTATGGAGAGCGCCCCGAGCGATGTCAACTGAGTCTCCGGGCCGGAGGAACCGATGTTCGTCCCCTACGGTCGCCAGCGCTTCGCCCTCGACCACTGTCCAATGCTCCGAGCGGCGCTGATGGCGCTGAAGGCTGAGGCGCCTTCCCGGATGAATGTGAATGCGCTTCACTTTGTAGGTGGGGGGGTCCTCCAGTACCCGATAGAAACCCCAGGGCCGATGATCCTCTCTCCGCGTGCGGTTGAGCACTTTTGCGTACACCTGGAGGTAGCCATCTACCATCCGATCGGCAGAGAAGTGTGCTTCCACATGGCGGCGACACGCCGCCCGGTCGAGCTCCGACACCCTCTGGAGGGCGGCCACAGCTTCGTCCACTGAATTCACCAAGAAGCCGGTCTTCCCATCGGCTATGACCTCCGGCATGCTCCCCTTGGCGAAGGCGATCACCGGGGTTCCGCACGCCATTGCCTCCAC
>PMIZ01000018.1 GCA_003157225.1 Actinomycetota bacterium
GAGTTCCCCCGCAATATCGTCTATATCCTGGGCAACCATGACTCGTTCGCCCCCGAGCTGTCGAAGCTCGGTATCCAGCAGGGCCTGCTCTACCGGCAGGCGCTCGCCAACGCGCGGGGAAAGGCATACGTGGCGGCCATGCAGGACTTCTTCGACGCGCTGCCGCTCTTCGTGATCNNCCGGCCCGGGGCGGCATCACGCGCAACGAGCTCATCAATGTCCGTCATTTCGAGAATTACCTCTGGCAGCTCACGTGGAACAGGCTGAACGAGACCCGGTCCACGCCGAGCATGAAGGAGTACGGCCCCGAGGACCTGGACGAGATGCGCCGTCTCCTCGGCAGCCCCCGCGACATCCCGATCTTCGTCGGGCACAACCCCATGTGGAAATGGGGGGACCAGGACTCGATCTGGATCGATGCCCTGGGCTGCCACGACCACGTCATCCTGTACGCGACCCTGGACACCAAGTGTCCGTACATCTCGGTGCAGGGCTCGTCAGCCTACACCGTGAAGTACGCCGCGCTCGAGCACAAGGAGCGGCATTTTGTGCTCGATGACTACCGATAGAACCGCACGGGACGGAGCGCTGCAATGACCTCGACCAACTATGCCGACGTGAAGGGCTTCCTCCACGACGATGAGCTCATCCGGCTGCTCTGCGCGGACCGCTCGTACGGGCAGCTTTTCGACGCCTTCATGGGAGACGACTTCCTTTCCGTCGACAAATCGATGAAGGTCCCTTTTTTCGCGGAAGTGCGGGACTACGTCGGGGCCGTCGAGCGCGCCGATGCGCGGGCGCACTGGATCGTGAAGGCAATCGACGCGGAGGACATCCTGGCACCCGCAATGGGGGCTATCTGCTTTTTCCTGGATTTCTTTACGCACACCATCTCCGCGCCGACGATCATCACGCGCATCGACGGTGAGCTCTACAAGGCCACGCGCGTGATCACGCATGACGAGCAGCTCACGGGCGCCAACTACACGGACATTCCGCAGCTCAAGGAGCAGCTCGTGCTGGACCTCGTCAACCGCTGGATCTATGGCGACGAGGACCGCAACCCGAACAACTACATGATCCGCTATACGTCGCGCAACGACCAGGTGATCATCGCCATCGACTTCTCCAATGTGGACCTCCTCCATCCCGGCACCAAGATTACAGGCAATCCGAAGGCCTTCGGGTGGGAGAGGAGCGAAAAGACGCGCTACCTCACGCCGTTGAAGGTCGAGCATTTCCAGGGCTACACGATGCGGTTCTTCGACATGCGCTTCAGCGGTTTCCGGGCCGTGGGAAAGAAGATGCTCCTGGACCTGTGCAAGGCGTGCCTGCGCTTCCATCCCGACCGGGTGAAGCTTTCCCGGACCATGGCGGACAACATCCTGCAGCGCATCGACTACGTGCACGATTATTTTGCCGGCAAGTTCCCGCGCGATGCCGCCGCGGAAAAGGACGACAAGTACAGCGCAATGGGTGACACATTCACGCGCATCTACAAGGAGAAGCGCTAGCACCCTGCCGGCGCGATCCATGTTTTCGCAGCGCGTTCCCGCGCTCCATTCGGTCAATCCGCTGTCCCGGCTCATCGAGGAAAAGCGCCGCAGAGGGGAGCCTGTCATCGATCTCACGGAGTCGAACCCCACGCGCTGCGGCTTTCTCTACGACACTGATGCGATCCTGCGCGCTATTGCCAGCCCGGCCTCCCTGCTCTACGATCCTCACCCCCAGGGGCTGCAGGGCGCGCGCGAAGCGATCGCGGCTTCCTATCAGACGCTGGGGGAGGTCGTGACGCCGGATTCCCTCTTTCTCACCTCCGGCACGAGCGAGGCATACGGTCACCTCTTCAAGCTCCTTGCCGATCCCGGCGACGACATCCTCGTGCCGGTGCCCGGGTATCCGCTCCTGGAGGTGCTCACGCGCCTGGACGGTCTGCGACTTGTGCAATACCCGCTGCGCTACCAGGCGGGGCGCGGCTGGCACATCGACCTGGAGAGGCTGGGCGACAGCATCAGCACGCGCGCCCGGGCCATTGTCGTCGTGAGCCCGAACAACCCGACCGGCTCGTTCCTGAAGCGTGAAGAGCTGAAGGGCATCGCCGCGATCTGCCGGCGGCACGGCTGCGCGCTTATCGTCGACGAGGTGTTTTCAGGATACGCGAAGGGCCCCGATGCCACGCGCGTCGCCACCGCCGTCGGGCACGACGCGGCGCTGACATTCGTCCTGGACGGATTCTCCATTATGCTCGGCCTTCCCCAGGCAATGTTGTCGTGGATACACGTTTCGGGACCCGACGGTCTGCGCGCCGAGGCCTCTGAAAGGCTCGGCTTCGTCACGGACGCGTATCTCTCCGTCGGAGCCCCGGTCATGAACGCCGTGCCCGGCCTGCTCGCCGGGCGCGAGGCGCTGCAGGCGCAGATTCAGAGCCGGCTGGCGGAGAACGAGGGCGAGCTCGTGCGGGCGCTGGCGCCCGCGGCAGGGGTCGAGGTTCTCGGGCGCGAGGGCGGGTGGTATGCGGTCGTCCGCCTGCCCGAATCACTCGGCGACGAGAGCCTGGCTCTCGCGCTTCTGGACCGGGATGGCGTGCTGGTGCACCCCGGCTATTTCTACGACTTCCCGGCCGGGTCGCACCTCGTGCTCAGCCTGCTCCCGCGCGCGGAGCATTTCCGCGATGGTGCGCGGCGTCTCGTCGATCGTGTCGTGAAGATGCGGACGGGAAACGATCAGCCGTAGGTATATTCAGGCGGGATGCCGAACTTCGGATCTTTTGCCTTTTCCAGTATCACTTCCGTGATCGACTGCTTCAGGGTCCGCTTGTGGTCGAAGAAATCGCTCCTGATGCGTCCCGCCTGCGCGGCGACGTTCCTCTTGTCCAGATTCGTTTCATGCGGCATGTCGAGGTCCGCGAAGCAGCCCAGGACGTCGAGGATGGCGCGGTTCAGCGGCCAGTCCTGGTCCTGCGTCTCATCGAGGAATTTCCCGAGGCTGTTGACCTCTTCAATGGTCGCCGGGTAGAGCTGGTAGCCTTCCTCCGCGGACGTGTACACCTTGAACAGGAAGCCGAGGAAGACACGGAGGGACTTTTCGTAGATCTCGTTGCTCTTGAAATCGGCGAATGTCTCAAATGTCGACTTCACGATGAACGGGTTGGGCGCGACGCAGTCGAAATAATGTTCAGGCTGCTGACCCGTCAGGAGCACGTCGATGGCGTAGCGGTTGTTGCT
>PMIZ01000513.1:0-1677 GCA_003157225.1 Actinomycetota bacterium
GGTGCCGGTCTTGTCCAACAGCAGTACATCCACATCCCCCGCCGCTTCAACCGCTCGACCCGAGAGGGCCACCACGTTCGCTTGGCTCAGGCGGTTCATCCCGGCGATGCCGATCGCCGACAACAGCGCGCCAATGGTCGTGGGAGCGAGGCACACGAAAAGCGCAGTGAGCACGGCGATCGTCACCACCGTCCCCTTGCCGGAAGCGATGACGCTGAACTGCGACATAGGCTGGAGGCTGACGACTACGATCAGGAAGATGATGGTGAGACTGGCCAGAAGGATGTTGAGAGCGATCTCATTGGGGGTCTTCTGGCGCTTCGCCCCTTCAACCATAGAGATCATGCGATCGAGGAAGGTCTCGCCCGGATCGGTGGTCACGCGGATCACCAGCCAGTCGGAGAGCACGCGCGTGCCCCCGGTGACCGCACTGCGGTCGCCCCCGCTCTCCCGGATGACCGGAGCGCTCTCACCGGTGATGGCGCTCTCGTCCACCGCGGCAGCACCAGCCACGACCTCGCCGTCGGCGGGTATCTGTTCCCCGGCCTCCACAAGTACGACGTCTCCTTTGCGGAGCAATCCCGAAGCGACGCTTTCGCTTCGTGCGTTCCGGTCAGGTGCCGCCAGTCGGCGCGCCATTACCTCTTTGCGGGCTTTGCGTAGCGACTCGGCCTGCGCCCGCCCCTTCCCCTCGGCCAGCGCCTCGGCGAAGTTGGCGAACACCACGGTGAGCCACAAAAGGAGGGCGATGGCTATGGTGAATCCCGGCGTCCCCTCGGACATGCCCGCGACTGACTCGAAGAAGAGCACAGTCGTCAGCAGAGCCCCGACCCATACCGCGAACATGACCGGGTTCCGAATCTGCGCACGAGGGTCCAGCTTGCGCAGCGAATCAACAAGCGCGCCCAGCAGGAGCTGCCGATCGTAGGCTACGAGTCTCTTGGCCATCAATGCACCATCATCAGGTGTTCAATTACAGGGCCCAGGGCGAGCGCCGGCATGAAACTCAGCGCCCCGATGACCACCACAACGGCCATGAGCAGCCCGACGAACATGGGCCCGTCGGTTCTCAGCGTGCCCGCGCTCTCGGGAACGAGCTTCTTCTTGGCGAGAGACCCGGCTATGGCCAGACACGGCAGCAGCATCCAGAAGCGGCCGGCCAGCATGGCCAGGCCGAGACCGATGTTCCAGAAGTGCGTGTTGGCATTCAGCCCTGCGAACGCACTGCCATTGTTGCCCGCCGCCGAGGAAAAGGCGTACAACGCTTCACTCAGACCGTGAGCGCCGGGATTCGCGAAACTGGCGGTCGCCGCGTTGGTGGAAACGGCGGCTGCGGTGCCCAGAAGGATGACAAGGACAGGCACCAGGATGACGAGTGATGCCATCTTCATCTCGTACGACTCGATCTTCTTGCCGAGATACTCCGGAGTCCTCCCGACCATGAGCCCGGCGATGAAGACGGCGATGATGGCGAAGATGAGGATGCCGTAGAGACCCGAGCCGACGCCGCCGAAGATCACCTCCCCGAGTTGAATGAGTATCATTGGGATCATGCCTCCCAGCGGAGTGTAGGAGTCATGCATGGAGTTCACGGCGCCGGTGGAAGTTCCAGTCGTAGCTGCCGCCCAGGCGGCCGAGTTGCCGATGCCGAAACGGGTCTCCTTGCCCTCCATGTTG
>PMIZ01000513.1:1793-5545 GCA_003157225.1 Actinomycetota bacterium
AGAAGCCGCCACCGTTGGTGCCGACCTCCTTGATCGCCTCCTGAGAGGCTACCGGCCCAACCGCGATCGCTTGCGCGCCGGCCGCTTGCTGACCGGTGCTTGCGGCCGCTTGGACCACGTTGGCCTGCTGGGTGTCGTGGAAGGTCTGCACCACGCCCTGCGACATCAGAAGGACCGCGACGATGACGGAAAGCGGAAGGAGGACATAGAGAACCGAGCGCACCAGGACCACCCAGAAGTTGCCGATCATGTCGGTCGTCTTGCGGGAGAACCCGCGGATCAGGGCGATGGCCACGGCTATCCCGGTGGCCGCCGACACAAAGTTCTGAACGGTCAGGCCCGCCATCTGGGTCACGTACTTCATGGTGGTCTCGCCGGCGTAGGACTGCCAGTTGGTGTTGGTGACAAAGCTGACGGCGGTGTTGAAGGCCATGTCCGGCCTGACGGCCGCCAGTCCGCTGGGACCCCCGGGAAAGACCCCCTGTACTCTCTGCAGCAGGTACAAGAACAAGACGCCGAACAGGTTGAACGCAAGAAGGCTGATCGCATACTTCTTCCAGCCCATCTCGCGCTCGGGATCGACCCGGCAGATGCGATACAGAAGCCGCTCGACGGGGCCCAACGCCTTGTCGATGCCCACCGACTTGCCCTCGAAGACCCTGGCCATATAGATGCCGAGCGGCTTCGCCAGGAGCAGAACGACAGCCAGCCCCAGTACTATCTGCAACCATCCGAGCGTCGTCATGATCTAGCCCAGCTTGTCGGGCTTAAGAAGGGCAAAGAGCAGGTAGCAGAGAAGAAGGCCCGCGATGATCGCGCTGATTACCAACATGTCTGGGTACCGTCCATCCGCTGTCTACAACCGGCCGAAGAAGACCACAAGGCCGCCCGTTAGAGCGAAGAACACAACCACGATGACTATGAGCACGGCGTCCATTCCACCACCCGGAGCGATGACTTGACTTGGTCACAAAGTACCGCGTCCCAGATGGCTTTCACGCGCATCTATACGTTTTGTTTAGGTCCGAAAGGGGGATTCATACACCTCCCATAGACCCCTAGTGGTTTGATGATGGTGGCGCTATGGATGACGAACGTGAGGACACCGCCGTGAACGTTCCGATAACACTCATCAAGGAGAGCGAGGACGAGCTGATCGTCCGCTATGCGGAGAAGGATGCAGGTGATGATCCCCTGCTCGCCGCTGGTCTCGTTCTCAGAAGATCAGCGCTTCCCGACCCTCCCCCTTCGCTCCTGCGCGCTACGCTCCGTTGGGAGGAGGGTGTGGCCGCTTCCGACACCGCCCTCGCCGCCGGCGGGTATGTGTCGCTGGAGAGTGTCGGCTCGTGGCGGGACGAGGTGAAGCCAGGCGATCGTCTGACTATCATCAAGAGCAGAGGCGCGAGCGTGAAGAGCCCACCGGAATGGCTCGAGCAATACGTAGGCAAGACCGGCGTCGTGCTCTGGACGACGGCCGACGGCGCGATGCTCGACATCGGTGGCAAGGCCTCCTGGTTCTCCTACCAAGAGCTCACGCCAAGGGCGTGAACCGCCTTAGGGGACTCGGGCCGTCCGTGTCCTCCTACAGCCGCCCGCCGGCCGGGACTGGACCGTATTATGGAAGCGGGGCAATATGGCGCCAGTCTACTAGGCCGAAGGGACGACGATATGACAGATACGAAGAGCTCCGCTCGCGACTTGGTTCTGGCCTTCTACGAAGCCGCGCTCAACGAGAAGAACGCGGAGAAGGCCAAGACGTTCCTGGGCAACGTCTACCTGCAGCACAATCCGATGATCGCCGACGGTCCCGAGGCGTTCCTACACTTCGTGCGCTTTCGGGCCGAGCGGTTCCCCCAGTCACACAGCGAAGTGAAGATGGTCATAGCGGAGAACGACCTGGTGGTCCTCCACGTTCACTCGGTGCTCGTGCCCGGCACTCCGGGCCGCCACATCATTGATATCTTCCGCGTGGAGGATGGCAAGGTGGTCGAGCACTGGGACGTGATCCAGAACATCCCCGAGCAGCTATTCCCCCCTATCAACGACAACGGGCTGTTCTAGCGGCCGGGTTCAGCTACCCACCCGGTAGAGCGTGCCCGATGACGTTCCGCTGTATTGGTCGGAGGAGACCTCTTTGCCGTTCTGCTCCACCCATTGGATGACGCTGGAGGTGGTGCCTTCCCCTCCGCCCGGTCCGCCACCCATTCCGCCCATGCCGCCCATGCCGCCGCCCACGAGCACGTAGTGGACTTCGCCCGCCGCGACCATCTGCTTGAATTGCTCCAGCGTGGGAGCGGCATCGCCGCCGTTGAAGCCGCCCATGGCGATCACCGGTTCGCCGGTGGCGAGGATTATGGGCTCGGCAGATCCGGCCCCTTCCACCGCGACCAGGAACTTGGCCGAACCCTGGTTCTTCTCGAGGAAACTCACCAGGGCTTCGTTCACCGTCGCCTCTCCTCCGCCGGGACCGCCCATGGTAGCGCCGCCGGGCGCCATGCCGCCGCGGGGCGGCCCGAAACTGACCTGCTGTCCGGACGGCGGCTGGGCGTGGGTGGTTTGGCTATTGTTGCCTGCCGTACCGCCCAAGCCATCGGTGCCCGTGCTCGCGAGGAGTTGGCGAGCCCCTCCACCGCCATCCGTGGCTTCTGCCGGCCCTGCCGCTGCGAATGAGCCGCTCACATTCCTCGAGACCGTGCTTAGGCCGTAAGCCGTGGGACCTGCCAGGACCGCGAACAGAGCTACACCCACCGCCGCGTAGCGGAGGATGCGGCTCGGGCTGATACCTCTCCGGCTGGCTTGCGACCACCCAACGCCTACGAGCGAGAGCCCGAGTGCCAGCGCGGCCACCACTCCGCCTACGATGACGGCGATGCCAAGCCCGGGGGCGTACCCCGAGGTCCTCCAGAGAAGCTCCGCCGACCAGACGGCCGTGCCAAGTATCCCAGCCGGGAGAAGCCAGGCCAGCCAGCGATGCTCGCGACCTGCACGCCATAGCGCCACCGAACCGCCACCCACAAGCGCGGCGATCCCGGGTGCGACCATCACGGTGTAGTAGGGATGGAGCACCCCGTGTGCGAAGCTGAACACCCCGAGAGAGAGCAGGGCCCACAGCCCCCAGAGCAGATAGCCGGCGCGGGAAAGATCCCGCCGGCCGCCGCGCCTAGTCATCCAGAGCCCACCGGCCAGCCCCAGAAGCGCCAAGGGGACGAGCCATGAGATCTGCCCGCCCAGTTGCGAGTTGAACATGCGCAACCAGCCCGCGGCGCCGCTGAAGTTCGGTTGGCCTCCCGAGGTGCTGAGGTATCCCCCGCTCCGGCTGAAGACTAGATCAAGCACGGAGTTAGAACTGCTGCTGCCACCGATGTACGGGCGGCTCGCCGCTGGCCAGAGTTCGACGATCGCCACCCACCAGCCGGCCGATATCAGCAGGGCCAGGCCTGCTGCAGCGGTCTGCAGCAGGCGCCGGCCCAGCGAACGACGCCCACACACGAGGTACACCAACACGAAGGCCGGAAGCACGATAAGCGCCTCGAGCATCTTGGTGAGGAACGCGAATCCGACCAACGCGCCCGCCCCGGCGAGCTTCCAGGTAGACCCCGATTCAAGGGCCGACCAGACACACCAGGCCGCGCAGAGAAGCAGCAACGTAAGCAAGGCGTCGGGATTGTTGAAGCGGAACATCACCAAAGCGACGGGGGTCAAGGCGAAGGCGAGGGAGGCCAACAACGCCGCTACCTCTCCCTGCCAGCGTC
>PMIZ01000110.1 GCA_003157225.1 Actinomycetota bacterium
TGGCCTTCCGAAGCGGCGCCTACAGCCTCGCGGACTGGGTGCCCTTCCTCATCGGAGTGGCCGCGCTGGCCGTGATGGTGGCCATTAGCGGTCCGGCCGTGTTCTCCGGCCGCTTTCAGAAGATCCTGCTCGCGCTCTTCGCCCTCCAAGCCGTGTGGACGGCGTCCAGCATCTTCTGGGCGACCAGCCTCGGCAATACCTGGGAGGAGATGAACCGCACCCTCCTCTACGCGGTGGGGAGCGGGCTGGTGTTCGCCGCCGTGCGCTGGGCAGGCCCCACCGGGCTCAAGACCCTGGCTGCGCTGGTCGCCGCCGTGATCGGCGTCATGGCTCTCGTGATAGTCATCCGTCTCGGGGTGAGCGACGATCCGTCGGGGTTCTTCATCAGCGGACGATTGAGGTACCCCATCACCTACTACAACGCGTTGGCCGCTCTGCTCATGGTCGGTTTCTGGCTCGCCCTGGGCATGGCCAACGGGATGCGGCAGACCGAACGCCGGTTCCCCCGCTGGACCCAGCCCCTCCTTCTCGCCCTCGGCGTCGTCTTCGCGGAATTGGCCCTCTTGCCCCAATCGCGCGGGGCCCTGTGGACCTTCTTCCTGGTGGTGCCGTTCTTTGTGATCCTGTCGCCCCACCGCTTCCGCGCGCTTGTCGATCTGGGCATCGTCGTTCTGCCTGTGGTGCTCTTCTGGGGCCGCTTGAACGCGGTGTATGTGGCTTCTATGGACAAGGTGCCCCTCGGTGCCGCCGTGGGTGGTGCCCTGAGGGCCATTGGCTACTCGGTGCTGGTAGTGTTGGGAGCCTGGGCGGTGACCTGGCTCGTCGAGCGATTCGCCGGCCCGCTTTCCCGTCGGGTCAGGCTCTGGATTGGGATCGTCCTCATGGTTCTCGCGATCGCCGGGGTGGTGGGCGGGCTGGTGTACGCCGACGCGCACACCGGTGGGCTGGGTGGCTATCTGGACAACCGGTGGGCTGAGTTCACCGGCGACCAAGGGCCGAGTGCCGACACCACCAACCGTTTCGCGGCGCTCGGTTTGAGCGGCCGGGTGGAGCAATGGAAGGTGGCCGCGAAGGCCTTCGAAGAGAACCCCGTCCTGGGGATTGGCGCGCAGAACTTCGAGCTCTACTACGACCAACACCGCACCATCGCCCTCGACGTGAGGAATCCCCACAGCCAGCCCATGCAGCTCTTGGCCGAGCTGGGCTTTCCTGGCTTGGTGCTGTGGCTAGCGTTCGTCGTCTTGACGCTGGTCTGGGCCGTCATGCTCCGGTTCCGAGCGGCGAATCGGGCGACCCAGGCCGTCATCGCCGCCATGATGACCGCCGTCATCTCCTGGTTCATCCACTCCTCGGCCGATTGGCTGTGGCAGATGTCCGCTCTCACGTTCCCTGTCATGATGCTCTTCGGGGGGCTGATCGGCGCCGGCGGCCGGCAGGAGCGGGCGCCGGTGACCGGAGCCGCAGCCGTCCCCAATGAAGTCACCCCCGGCGTCCGCCCGCGCGCCCGCAGACGCCTCCGCGTGTCGCGGTCGATCCTGACGGTGCTGGCCCTGCTCGTCCTCGTGTCGGCGGCGCTCCCCTACCTCTGCATCCGCTACTGCAGCTTCGCGGCCGGCTCCGCGGACCTCACCACGCTCACCGCGCGGGCCCACACCGCCGAGAAGCTCGATCCCACCTCCGTGCTCCCCTTCTCCGTCCGCGCCACTGCGCACCAGGCCGCCGCCCAAGCGGCTCCGGAGAGTTCCGCGGAAAGGGTGGAGCAGTTCAAACTGGCGGCCGCGGCTTGGGTGGAGGCCACCAAGCAGGAACCCGGCAGCTGGCTCTACTTCTACCTCGCCGCGCAGGCGTTCGTGGCGGCGCGGGACGCCGCCCTCTCGGCCAACGCTTCATCCGCTGCTCAAGAATTGGAACAGAGCGCACGCTTCAACCTGGGCGAGGCCAAGCGTTTGAATCCGCTGTCAGACCAGGTGGCATCGCTGGAGAAGGCATTCTAGGCCTGATCTGCCGAAGCTGTCGACCCGAGGGCAACCTTGGCGATCGGCAGTGTTGGCGACCCTGATGTCCTTGCTCAGGTACTGCCCGGCGTCGATGCAGTCATCTACCCCGAGGCGGTACCCATCGAAGAAGACGCGCCGCTGGTCCCTATGAACGCCTACGGGCACGAGCGGGAGCATCTCCACCGGCTCCGGGCGACACGGGCGCTACCGGACTGTGGCAGACCTCGGCGTCCTCGACGGCCAGCTCTCTCCGCGAGGCATCACAGGGGAATCAGGGTGGTATATTGTGCGCATTATGTCAAACCGCATCAGACATAACGCACACAGCACGGCGCCAGCGCCTGATGCAGACGCGCTCTATGCCCTTGCCGAGCCGCATGGCGGCTACTTCACTGCGAGCGCAGCCGCGGGCACCGGCTATTCCCGCGCCCTGCTCGCTCACCATGCCAAGTCCGGCCTGCTCGAGCGAGTCGAGCGGGGCATCTACCGGCTGAAGAGATTCCCCGAGGCTCGGCGAGCCGATTTGATCATCGCCGAGCTCCGCGCCGGCCCGGGTAGCGCAGTGTCACACGAGAGCGCCCTCGAGCTATATGACCTCTCGGATGTTCTTCCCGACGAGGTCCATGTCACCGTTCCGCGGACTGCGTCCAGACGCAGACGAGGGGTGAGATTCCACACCGGCCGTCTCGAGAAGGAAGACATCACGACCTGGGACGGAGTCTCAGTCACCAGGGTCGAGCGGGCTATCGCCGATGTGGTCCGTTCGGGTCTGTCGGAGGAACTGGTGCTGAGCGCCATACAGCAGGCGCTCAGCCGCGGCGTGACGACCCCCACCCGTCTGACCCGACTTGCTGAGGTCAAGGGGGGACGCGTCAAGCAAATGGTCCGCCG
>PMIZ01000037.1 GCA_003157225.1 Actinomycetota bacterium
AGGATCGCGGCATCGGCCTTGGCGGCGCGCAGCCGATGATCATGTCGCTGCTCTACAACACGGCGCCGGCGGGCCGCGGTGCCGAAGCGGTGGGCGTGCGCTCGCTGATCATCAACATGAGCCAGACCGGGATGCCGTTGCTGTTCGGCGCGGTCGGCGGGGCACTCGGCATGACCCCGGTGTTCTGGGTCATGGGGCTGTGTCTGGTCGGGAGTGGGTACATTGCAGGCAGGCGCTGACGCCGCGGCGCACGCTGCTTCGAACGCGGCGCGCTCGATATCGCCGGCGAGGAGCTTCGAGCATTGTGCTGCGTGAGGATTTCCGCTCAGGCAGCGATGCGGACCTCCTGGTCAGCTTCGAGGAGGGGATCCGCCACAGCCTGTTCGATCTGATGACCGTAATGGGGGTAGCATTATCTGTCTAATCTCCGCAGGGACACCACCTCGGGATCTCGACCTGCCACCGGACCGCCTGGGCGGCGCCGCGGCGGGCGGCGGTGGAGAGGTTCCCGCGGGTCTGCCCGAAGGCGCGGGCGAGGTCGCTGACGCGCCGGCCCAACCCCTCGACCCAGCCGTAGGCCAGGAACCGCCGGGCGGGTCTGGGTCCCCCGAAGAGCGCGGGGACGGCGACACCCATACAGCGTTGTTTCCGACGTTGACCTACTCATGTCCTCCTCGCGTGCCACCCGTCAGGGCAGCGCAGTTCGCGGCGAGCCCCACAGGACCCTCCGCCGGCCACGGGATCTCGTGTCGGTGCATGTCGGGCATGGTATAACGCGTGGTATGGGCACTGTTTCTGGTGTGGTCGTGAGGCTGGGGCGCATCTTGGACGAGGAGGGCCCGGATCGTCTTGGGGCAATAGCTGGGATAGGCCGCCTGAAGGATGGCCGCCATCCGGGCCGCTTGGGCCGCCGCCGCGCTGGGCTCACCGCTCACCGTGAGGAGCTTCTCGATCAGGCGCCAGTGCGTGGTCAGGAGCCAGAGGCTGTCCACCCAGACAATGTCGAGCTTGATCGGCCACGGGCCCTTCCAGGAGACAGATGTATAACTGGTGGGGCTCAAGCCACCGCGAGGGGCGAAGGGCTGCCAGCCAGGGAGAGGAATGTTCGGGGGGGGCCGCGGGAAGCGTAGGGAGGGCCCGGGGCACCCGGCCTGGGGCGGATGATCCGACCGGGATCACGGGAGGATGATCTCGAGACCGCTCCCTCCCCTCCGGACGGCGTTGCTGGGGATATGCTGGTCGAAGGTGGCAAGCTTTCCGTCGTGGTGGAGGGCGAGCCCGAGGAGATAGAGGTCCGTGATCTGGGCATGCGTGAGCAGCGCCTGGGCTTCCAGGACGTCGGGGAGGCGAATGTCATCACTCCAGAAGTGATGGCCCTTACTCTTGCACAGTCGCTGCAAGATAGCGATGACGGCCGGCGTGGTGCCGGGGCGGTTGGGGTAGGCGGGATTGCTGGCCACGCGGACGAAGCCGTTCTCCGTGAGGGGACAGGTGGCCCAGGCCTGGTGTCCGGTGTCGGCAAACCAGCGATGGGCCGCGTCATGGTGCACGTGTTGGGGATCGCTGAGGGCCAGCAGGAGGTTGATGTCGAGGAGGTAGGTCGTGGTCATGGGCGGTCATCGCGGAGATGGTTGACCAGGGCGAGGGTCACGACCCCCGCGTTGGGTTGCACCGGGAACAGCGGCAGCCCGTTGCGCGACGCCGTGGTCACCGATCGGGTGAGGGCGTGTCGGGCAAGGGCCGAAAGGACATTGCCGACAGGGACCCCTTGATCGCGGGCCAACTGTTTGGCGGCCAAAAGGACGTCTTCATCGATGTTCAGGGTTGTGCGCATCATGATACTCCTGATGACTTAATGCGACTGCACGAGATGATATGGCATCATACATCAGATGTCAATGGTAATGATGGACGCTCACGCTTATGTCACCTTACTGATCGATCTCGAAGTCGCGCAAGTACTGCGACGATACGGGACGAGCGGTGCGTTGACCGCGGATCGCGGAGCGCAGGCTCTTCAGGACTTGACGGATTTCCCCCTCGTCCGCTATCCCCACGATCTACTCTTGTCTCGCATCTGGGCATTGCGCCACAACCTCACAGCCTACGATGCGGCGTACCTGGCATTGGCCGAAGCCTTGGAGGCCCCGCTTGTCACCCGGGATGCGGCCCTGGCCGCAGCCCACGGACACACCGCAGCCGTCGAACTACTCTAAGTCGGTACTTCCAGCCCCACCTCATCGGATTCGGGGCCACATAGTGAGACAGGGTCACGCGCATCTTCGCGAGAGTTTCACCGAGCTTTCGGAGGACCTCCACCGGCCACGGGATCTCGTGTGGGTGCATGTCCCGCATGGTATAGCGTGTGGTCTGGGCGATGCTGCCGCGGTCATAGGACTGGAGCGCATTCCGGATGAGGAGGGTGAGGAAGGGACGCGGGCGGGCCCCCGGTGGGACCGGAGAGCCGCCCGCGCCGGCGAAGCGGAGGTCTTAGTGGAAATTCAGATGCTCGATCAGGANNTCAGGATGGCATACTTGATGAGCGACACGCCGGTCATGACACCGACGACAGCCGTGACGGTCTTGAACGCACCGAGAAGGCGATGAGCCATTTGGGATTCTCCTTTCGCGCCGCCGGCGCGGGTGTTCGAGGTCTGGACGACGATGTGATTCTCGAGAGCGATATCCGAGCGGACTCGTGATGCCGCCTGCGCCGCGATGCGGAGGGCCGACTGCTCCAACTGCATCGACGGCACCTCCCCGACCATTTCGACCCTGGCCGGAGAGCCACGCCAGAAGGGAATCCGGACGATCGGGCGCACGGAAGAGCGGACGAACGCCGCATGACCGAGGAACGCGTCGCCGATCTGCGCTTCGAGGTGCACCCGCTCCTGTTCCCGCCGCTCCCGAAAGTCGAAAGCCTTGCCGATCGCCAGGAGCAGGAGAACGGTCACGGCGACCAGGATGAGAGAGGCCAGAGCCTCG
>PMIZ01000441.1 GCA_003157225.1 Actinomycetota bacterium
AGATCTTCAAACTCAACCCGGACGTGCTGACCCTCGATATTGAGATGCCGAGAATGGACGGCCTCACTTTCCTCCAGAAGCTAATGAAGTTCAGGCCGATGCCTGTGGTAATCGTAAGCTCGCTCACCCCGAAAGGGAGCGAAATGGCCTTGAGAGCCCTGCAGTTGGGTGCCGTGGACGTGATCCCCAAGCCCGGCTCCTCGTACTCGGTAGAGGACATAGCCATACAACTTCTCGACAGGGTGAAGGCGGCCGCGCAGGTGAACATCGATAACGTAGCGACGCGGACCGCCGAGAGTATTGACAGCATCGCTGGCATGCACCGGCTCTCGATGTTGCGCACCACGGAGAAGATCGTAGCCATCGGTGCGTCGACGGGCGGCACGGAGGCGATAAGAGAGGTCATCACGATGTTTCCGGCCAACGGCCCCGCGACGATAATCGTGCAGCACATGCCGGAGAATTTCACGCGTTCCTTCGCCGAAAGGCTGAACGAGGAGTGTGCCATGGAGGTCAGGGAAGCGGCCGACGGGGATATCGTGCGCTCGGGGCTCGTGCTCATTGCCCCGGGCAACATGCACATGGTGTTGCGGAGAAGCGGCGCGCAATACCACGTGAAGATAAAAGACGGCCCGCTGGTCCAGCACCAGAGGCCCAGCGTGGACGTCCTGTTCGCCTCGGTCGCCAGGTACGCGGGCCGGAACGCGCTCGGTGTGATACTGACCGGGATGGGAGCCGATGGCGCGGCCGGGTTGGTCGATATGCACGAGAACGGGGCGGCGACCATAGTGCAGGATGAGAGAAGTTGCATTGTATTCGGGATGNNACGGTGGTGCCACTGGAGAAGATAGCGAAGCAGATAGTCAGCGAACTGGGTTAGAGAGATCGATACAGAGAACATGGCTTTTACTTTCTTCTTTAGAGACCCGAAGACTCTCAACGCGGCCGTCACAACGATGGTCCCAGTCGTTCTGGGGAGAAGCAGCATACGCATCTGGGACGCCGGATGCGCGGCCGGCGAGGAGGCCTACACCCTCGCAATCATGCTGGCTGAATCCCTGGGGCCTCACGCTATCAGGAACCTCTCGATAGAAGCGACCGACCACGAAGAATCGCAATTTGCACAATTCGAAAAGATCATCAGCCTTGGCGAGTATCACAAGTCGAATGTCGAGAACGTTCCTGCCCAACTGCTCGAGAAGTACTTCGTGCCTGCCGGGAGGCCGGGTTATTTCATGGTCCGTGATGAGCTGANNGTATCATTTACCAGGCATGACCTGCTCTCACTTGTGCCGCCGGGAGGTGACTACAGCCTGGTCGTCTGCAAGAACGTCCTGCTCCATTAAAAGCCGGCGCAGCGTGTTGAGGTGATCAAAATGTTCCACAAGGCCCTGCTGCCGGGTGGATACTTGGCTCTGGAGAGGAGCCAGGAACTGCCTCCTGAGGTGTCAGGGCTTTTTGAGCAGTCCTGCAACGGCTTGCAGGTCTTCCGGAAGGTCGAAGCTCCTTGAAGGTAATCGCCATCAATACGGATGGAAAGGAATACAGTTGTAATGCATATCTGGTCCTGGGCGACAGCAACGCGTCCTCCTCAGTCAACACGCTGGTGGATGTCGGCAGCACCGCCGGCGCATCACGCGTGATAGAACAGATCCAGGCGATCTTTACCGGCATAGGCAAGAGCGCGGTCGAGCAGGTAGTGCTCACCCACGGGCATTTCGACCACGCCGGCGGGCTACCCGCTATCAAGGACATGTTCAACCCGCACGTTTATGCTTACGAGCGGCGCGAGGGTGTCGATGATTCTTTTCACAGAGGCCAGATCCTGAGGATGGGCGACAGGGAGTTCAGGGTCCTGCACAGCCCCGGCCACTCGCCCGACTCCATCTGCCTGTACTGCTCTGAGGAGCGCGTGCTTTTCAGTGGGGATACTCCCGTGAATATCCGCGCCCTCGGTGGCTGCTATTCCAGCGATCTTGTGCGTTCGCTCAAAAACATCGCTGCGCTCCGGATAGATGTCATCTACTCAGGCCACAACGAGCCTATCGCGCGGAACGCCGAAAGGATCATCCGCGCGACATTGGACACAGTTACAAGCAGCGCCGTCCACTTGGAGGGGTCATAAGACGGGTCAGGACTGCTTGACGTACGCCGTTCACTGAGGGAGACCGAGGCGGAAATATCGGACCCTNNATAACCGGAGTGCGCTAAGGGCGGCGCATCACGGCTTGTGCGTGACCAGGATCATGCAGTCCTGCGGCGTCTGGCCTGCGGAACCCGCGAGGGCGGCGGCCTTTCCAAATGTTGAATGCCCACCAACCATATGTCGGATGCCACACCATGCCCCTACGAGCTTTCATAGACAATACCTGGGTACGAATAATGATGGATGGGGCCGGGCCAGGCCCCGAAGCAGGGGTGCAGTCAAATGGACCTAAATCCAGCTGTTTCAAAAGAGCTGGCGCAGGCGGTTGACAGAGTGGGACAAGTTGATATCCTGGTCGCTATCCCGGCCTTCAACAACGAGGATACGGTTTCTTCGGTCATGAAGATGGCAGCTGAGGGTCTTTCCACGTTCTACCGCTCGAGGCGGTCTGCGATCTTCGTCTGCGACGGCGGCTCCCTTGATGATACAAAGGCCGTTGCGACCAACACCGACATCGGCCTCACC
>PMIZ01000455.1 GCA_003157225.1 Actinomycetota bacterium
TCAAGTCCAGTTAGGCCCACCATCTCCAAACCCGCCCCCACTAGGGGAAACACGGTCTTCCTCGTCACAATGGGGCGAACTTCGCGCCACATAGTTACCCCAAAGTTCCCCCGCCGGGAACCTGGAGACCTCCGCCTCTAGTGGGACGCGAGTCTGCTGGTGGGCCTAACTGGACTGGCGGGTCAATCTGGATTGGACAACAACTTCGCCCTGAGACGGACACCCGAGGCAGGTCTAGATGACGATCTCGTGGATCTCCCGCTTCCACGGCGTCGATGCGGCTCGTCGCTGAGGTGTTCGAAGTAGTGGCCCTGGCGGGTCAGGGTCGCGGGCTGGCCTCTGCGTGCGCGGCCGGTGAGCAGGCCCTGGGCCAGCGGGCCCCACACGACGGTGCCCGCCATAGCGGTGGGCAACGGGCAGCACGTCGCTCTCGATGCCACGGTTCAGGGTCGAGTATTGCGGCTGCTCGCACCGGAAGCGCTCGAATCCGTTGCGCTCGGAGATCCAGTGCGCCTCGACGATGCCCGCGGCCGGCTGCTTGGATGCGCCGATCGCGCGCACCTTGCCGCTGCGCACGAGATCAGTGAGCGCGGAGAGGGTCTCCTCCATGTCGCTCGAGTCGTCTGGCTAGTGGTACAGGTCGATGTGGTCGGTCTCCAGACGGCGCAGCGAGCCCTCGACAGCCAGAGCGGTTCAAGCGCCTGTCCCCGATGACCGCTTCCTGTCAACCATCCTCGGGTCGGCGATCTGGACGATTCTGCGGGCCGCCGCTCCGAGGGTGTGAAGTTCGTCGGCTGTGAGGAGGTCGACAACGAGGCGGCGGGCTTCTCCGACGTGGCCGGGGGCGGCCTCCTGGAGCTTGCGCCATCCCAGGTCGGTGAGATGTGCCTCGGTGCGGCAGCCGGCGAGTTGGCTCGCGGTTCTTTCCACCCAGCCCGCCTGCTCGAGGCGGGCGACAACGTGTGAGAGCCGTGACATGGATCCGCTCGCCATGGAGGCGAGCGCGCTCATGGGGAGCGACCGGCCGGCTGAGTCGGAGAGAGCGGCCATGACGTGGTAGTCGAAGCTGGCGACTCCGCTGTCACGCTTCAGTTGGGCGTCGAGTGCTGCCGGCAGAGCCAGGGTGAGTGCGATCAGGGCCCTCCAGTCCTCGACCTGGTCTGCAGTTAGCCATTTCACGTCCTCCATTCACGCAGCCTAGCAGCGTGTTGAAACTTCAACACCGAAGCTCTATTCTCATGTTGAAGGTTCAACACGACGGTGCGCCGTGAGTCGCACTCAGAGGGAGACATCCATGACGGTCCTACGGATAGACGCAAGCATTCAGGGTGCCCGGTCGGCTAGCAGCGGCCTCGCGGATCTGGTGTTGGAGCCCATCTCCTCCCGGCTGCCGGATGAGCCCGTGGTGCGTCGGCATCTGGGCCGCCATCCGTTCCCCGCGGACGCATGGGCGCACGCCGTCGAGGGAGCCCATGCACCGATCGGACAAGTGACCGCCGAGCAGCAGGACGCACTGTCCCTGGCACGGGCCGTGGCGGGGGAACTCCGCGCCGCGGACGCGGCCGTACTCGCCTTGCCGCTGTACAACTGGGGGCTCTCCCAGCACGTGAAGGCCTGGATCGATCTGGCGGTCGTCGGTGGAGGGTCGGGTGCTCGGCTGCTGGAGGGGAAGCCGGTTGTGCTGATCGTCACCCGCGGCGGGGCCTATGGTCCCGGCACCCCGAAAGAGGGTTGGGACCACGCGACGCCGTACCTGGTGCGCATCCTGGCCGACGTGTGGGGAGCTGATCTCACCGTGGTTGAGCGGGAGCTGACGCTGGTCGGGGTAAGCCCCGCGCTCGATGGCCTAGCCGACCTGGCTGCGGTCATGAAGACGGCCGCGGAGGAGTCAGCGACTGCGGCCGGCCATGCCCTCGCCGAGCGCCTCGCCAACAACGCCACGGCTGCGGCCTGACCCGCCTCTCCGCCGGCGGGTGTCGGGCGCGGACCACCCACTTAGCGGGTCGCCGCCGGGTCCCTGATCCCGCCCGTCCGCGACCAAGTCGACCATCAGCATGCTAGGCATAACCGTCAAGAAGGCCCAGCCCTAGCAGCCACAGAGCATGGCGAAAAGCGAACGCTCCCCCCGCACCACGGTCGGCGGCTGGTCCTTCGCCACTACCGGGAGGAAGACGAGCGACCCGAGACGCTACCCAGCCGGTGCCAGCGGGGTTGTTCAGTGATGGGCACGATCAGGCACAGGATCGTCACTGCCGTGGCCGCCCACCAAGGCCAGATCATCCACGCCGCCGCTATGGCGGCAGCGAGCTGGATCACTACGAGAAGGATCGTCACGCCGCCGGGGACGGGCACAATAGCGCTGCCGCCGGGCCTGTCGCCTGGTGTACCGAAGACCGCTGGAAGGCCGATCAGTGCGATGACGGCCCCGACGGCCAGGGCAACCGAGTGCGGCCAGAGGGCCCAGGGAACACCTACCCAGGCAATCAGTTCGGCGAGGAATCGCAGAGCCCCTCGGGCGTCGTTGTGCCCGGGTTGGCTGTTGCCGGTCACGGCAGAGGCCGTGGTGCATCGACGGCGCGTTCGGTGCGGGTCGGGCTTGTGAAGGTTCGAAGGCCGTTATCAATGAACGCGATCATCCAGGCGAAGCTGTCATCCACCCCAGCATCGAGCTGGAACCCTCCGTCCCCTTCCAGATTCGCGAACCCGTTCATCATGCTGCGCAACATCCGCAGGGCGTGAACCTCCTGCTGTGGGTCCAGGTGGTATCCCCGCAGCACGGCTGCGAAGGAGCTGAGGAGCCGACCTCTGGCGCGAATCAGCGGATCGTCTGGCCCGGTCACCACGGCCCTGTCGAGCGCCGCGTACCGGCCAGGGTGTTGCCTTACATATGCCCTCATGGCGTGGGCTGCAGCGGCGAGTGCGTCGCTGCCCGCGCGTCCCTGGGCGGCGTCACGGATGGTGTCGCTGAACTCGGTCGCGGTCAGAACGGCAATACGGTGAACGAGGTCCGCCAGGCTATCGACATGCTTGTACAGGGACGGGGTTTTGACTCCGAGCCGCTCGGCAAGTAGGCGCATGCCGAGAGCGCCGAAGCCGATCTCGTCGGCGAGCGTGGCTGCGGCTTCGGTGACCGACGCCGGCGCCAGTCCTGCCCTAGGCACGCGACAGGGTCCGGGTCAGGAAAGGAATCACAAGCTCGAGGACCTGGTCTGGGGTCTGGACGTGCGGGTAGTGGCCGGCACCCTCGATGACGACCAGTTCACCCAGGCCATCGGGTAGGCCGGCCAGGATGCGCTCGCCCTCGGCTCGCGGATCGGCCCAGTCCGGGTCGGCGCTGCCCTCGATGACCAGGATGGGACAGGTCACCTTGGCCAACTGTGCACCGGCATCGCCCGGGTCGGACTTCGCCATGGCCTGCAGCACCCTCATCCGGCCTGGCTCCCTGAGCTTGGTCTCGATGCGTGCCAGCTCACCGTCCCAATCGGCGGGCTTGACCGGCGTCGCCACGTCGAGGTACTTGATCCAGCTCGGCAAGCTTGCGCTGATGATGACCTTCGCCATCTCGACGTAGCCAGCCCGATAGCGCCTCGACCGCAACAGGCCGCCCAGGTCGAACGATTGCGGGCGGGTGAACGGCGCCAACTCGAT
>PMIZ01000348.1 GCA_003157225.1 Actinomycetota bacterium
CGGTCGCTCTCGATGGCCATTCGACCTCCGCGGCCATACCCACCCTGCCGGCGTCTGAGATCGTGGTCGATGTCCCCCCTGGTAAGAGACAGTGCCGCCGGCATCCCCTCCAGGACACAGACCTCGGCGGGGCCGTGCGACTCTCCGGCGGTGCTCATACGGAGCGTGCTCAATAGATCCCCTTTTGCGGCGACGGCGCNNCGCGTCGATCATACCCGTATACCTACGCCACGGACTCTACTGGTAGACGACCTGCCCCTGGCTCAAGACCAGTGTCTCACTCCCGTGAAGCAGGGTCACTATCCTGCTTGAAGGAGTGATCTCCAGCACTTTGATCTGACCCCAGTTGCTGGAAACCACATCGCCAACGCGCTTATTCTGGTAGACAGTGCCGTCCACCTGGAACGTCACGGCCGGTGAGCCGCCGACTTGGCCGATGGACAGCACCCTGAGCGTGTGCAAATGTGGCGCCGTCGTGCTAGTAGAGCTGGTGCTGCCTGAGCCCCCGCCGCTCGTGCTGGTCGTGGACCCGCTCGAGCCGCCACCGGTGGTACTTGACGATGGAGGTCTGAAAGTGGTCGTAGGGCCTTTGGCGGTAGTGCCCGTCGACCCTCCTCCGGCGCTCGTCGGCGTCGTTGATGACACCGGCTGCGCTTGCTGGATGAACGGATCCTTGCTCTTGAAGGTGGAGAGAGCCGCATTCTCCCCTGTACTGGTAGGGCCCGCCAGAGTCGTGAGGGTCGCCACCGACGTCGGCACGCCGCCCGCCGGCAGCGTGGTCGTAGTGGCGTTCCCCGAGCCGCTTCCGAAACACCCGGCTCCAAATAGCCCACACGCCAGAACAAGCAGCACCCCGACGGCCCAATAGCAAATGCCCCTGCCTCTCATCGAATACCTCCCTCCGGCCTGCTCACTTGACTGGCGCCGTGGTGGTCGTCGTGGAAGCCGCCCCCGCGCTGCCCGGCACAACCGTTGCCGCGGGCACGCCCATAATGAACGCATAGAGGCTGAGGGTCGCGGTGAGCTTGGGGCTAGAGCCCACGGCCGCAATCGTGCTCCCGAGCACGAGATTCACCGACTTGATCGCCAACAATCGGCCCGGACCGGCGACCATTTGCTCCGCCCGATAGGTGAAATCGCTAACGTCGAAGAACGTGCCCGCGAATGTGAGGCTCAGGGGAAGAAGCTGGTAGTCACCCGTGCCCGCCGCCGTCGGATCGCCTGGTGTAATCGCAACAAAGTCGATGCCTGACTGGTCCGCCAAGTCCTGCAACTGCAGCAACAGGCTGGGCAGCTCTTGGTCGTTGGGGATCATCTTGGCCAGCTCCAGCAGGCGCGCCTGGTTCAGCTCCCCCTCTTGCTTGGTGCTCTTGGCCTGCGTGAGTTGGCTCTGGGCCAGCGCGTACCTCGTCTTCTGGTCCTCTATCGCCGTATTGGTCGCGCTGATGTTGCCGCGGATAGGGCTGAGGACGAGGAACCACACGACCAACACGAAGACCAGGAGGCCCAGACCCATCAAAACGTATCGCACCCTTCGACTCATGGCCCCTCCACCGCAACCTGGCTCACGGGCAAGGGACTGTCGCCCGGTTGCGTGTTCTCCACGGTCGCCCTAATAGCGAACCCCTTGACCCCCTTCGTCAAGTCTACGATTCCGACCGGATCCCCCGCCGAGGTGAGCTTCACGTCCGCCAACCCACGAACAAGCTGCAACCTGACGAGCAACTGTGCGACATCCTCGAAGGTGTAGGTGTCCCCGGTGATGGTGAGACTGTTTCCGGCGGAGGTAGTACCGCCTGCCTTCAACCCCGGGTCAGTGGTGGCCAGGTTTAGAGTCGCAAACCAGACATTGTCAGGCAGAACCAAGCTTATTGAATCTAGAATGTCGGCAACGAGAGTTCTCCCGGCATATGCTCCTTGAACCACTCCCTCGATCTTCTTCCTCTGGGTATCCAGTTCGCCATACTGCCTGAGGCCAGCCACCTGAGTCTGCAGCTCCTGAGTCTGCTGGGTATAGGTGACCAACTGCTCTTTTCGATCTCTGAGAGTGTTGTTGAACTGATAGTAGCCCAGCCCCAACCCAGCAACGACGATGATCGCCCCAACGACGAATGCCAACATACCCACGTTCGTCGTCGTGCGTACCCGCTCTGAGGTCGGGACGAGGTTTATTCGCCGGGCCATGTCAGTCTTCCTCCGGGAGCCCGATACCGACTGCAACCGCTAGATACGGGGCCATCAAGGCCAGGTCCTGATCGGACATCCTCGAGTCATTCTCGGCGATATGGACCATCGGATTGCCGATAGTCACAGGCATGTTCAAGGTCTCCCGCAGATGGTCGTCAAGGTTGCGCACGAGAGCCCCACGGCCGCTAAGGATGACCTCCGAAACCGGAGTGCCTATCTCCTGCCCCTGGAAGTAGTGCAGTGAGCGACGTACTTCCTCACTGAGCTCCATAGCCACCTGGCCCAGCTTCTGCTGCGTGTCGGCAACCACTTCCTCGGAGTACACGCTGTCGTCACCCTTGGCCGGGCCCACGAGGCCTACCCGTTGCACCAACATGTTGGCATCCTCCATGGGTATGCCGCGCTGCTCGCTGAGCACCCGCGCAAAGCGGTCGCTGGAGAAGTTCACCACGCGGGTGAACTTCAACACACTGTCCACGGCCACCACGAGGGTCGACACCGACGACGAGATATCAGCAATTGCCCTGCAGACCCCACCTTGCGGACCGTCGCCGAGGAAGGGCGCGGACGGAATCAGCGCCCTCACCAGCGCCATGCTGCACACGTCGATGCCCGAGACCTTGAGCCCCGCCTGCTTGAGGGCGGCCGTGAACATTGCGATCATCGCCTTCTGAGCGGCCACGAGCACGACCTGCTGGCGAGAGGTCCCTTCCGGGTTCACGTATCTACCGATGACCTGGAAGTCGAGAACCACCTCGTCGATCGGTATGGGAATGTAGTCCTGTGCCTGGAACTCGATGGCGCCGCGCAACTCGGCCTCGGTCATCTCGGGCATGTCGATGTTGCGCACGATGACCTTCTGGTTGCTGACTGCCAGCTGAACCGCGCGTCCGCGCAGTTTGTACTGATTGGCGAAGGCCTTGAGTTCCCGACCCAGCAGATCGGCATCCACGATCTCCCCATCGACAATCAGCCCTTCAGTGAGAGGCCATTCATAGCAGCCCCGCAGTTTGAGCCGTCCGGTGCTCCCGGCCAACTCAAGGGCGACGACACTCGAGCCGCCAACATCCAGAGCAATCTGCCCTGATGGAAAGATCCCTAGCGCCACGCACTCACCTCGATCCAGCCCCCCACTCCATGAAAAGACCGCGCCCCGAGCGCCCAAGGACACTATCGACCATCTTCGCGCTCAACTGTAGCACGCTGACTATCTTCGATATATGGTTCAATGCAGGTCTCAAATACCCTGTTTAGCTGTAGATGCCTGCGTAGGCGCGCAGGATCGTCTCGCCAAGGAACACCGCCAGCACCGCTCCGAGCGCCAGGAATGGTCCGAAAGGCACCTTGGTCTTGCGCGAACGCTTGAGCACCAACATCAGATAGACACCGACTAGACTCCCTAGCAAGAACGCGGCGAAGAAAGCTACCAGGATCCCGCTCCCGAGTACAGCGCCCATGAAGAGGGCCATGGTGACGTCTCCCATGCCCATCCCCCCGCCGGGCCACAGCATGACGAGCAGAAAGAAGAAGAGGGCACCCCCGGCCGCGGCGACCAGGTAGATCCACCACTTGTGCGGATGCAGGGCCACCGACGCGGCGAGTCCGATCGCCGCCCCGGGAAGAACGATCTTGTTGGGGATGATCATGTGGTCGTAGTCGATGAAGGCTATCGCCACCATCGCGGCGATGAAGGCCCAGGCGATGAGGAGCGGCCAGCTCAAGCCAAAGTGCCACATGGCAAGTACGAAGGCACCGCCCGTTATCGACTCTACTAGGATGTACCTGGCGGATATGCGGGTGCCACACGCTCTGCACTTGCCTCGCAGCACCAGCCAGCTCACTACGGGGATGTTGTCGTACCAACGGATGGCTACCCCGCAACCTGGGCAGTGCGATGCCGGACGCACGAGCGACTCGTGCCGGGGCAGGCGATACACAACGACGTTCAGGAAGCTCCCTATGCAGAGCCCCAGCAACAGTGAGAACGCATACAAGAAGTACGGCAATGCTCCTCCAAAAGGGAAGACGGCTACCTGGTTTCTATCGGTCTATCGCCCGGAGGCTTGAGTGCCGGTGTCGACCAGGATGGAGTCTAGCGCCCAGAGAGCAATCTCCTCTAGGACTTTGGTAGCATGCGTGTAGATAGCGGAGAGGGACAAGCCAGAGGGATCAGGCGAGCCAACCACCTGCACGCATCGCGGCTCGCAGAACCTCTTGGCCCGCCGGCGTCATCCGCTCGAGCGGCGGACGCAGAGGCCCCGCCGGAAGTCCGAGCCACTCCAGCGCCTGCTTGACCGGCGTGGGATTCGGTTCGANNTCGATCCGTCCGGCCCAGACAGCCTCGCACATCGCCTTCACTTCCTTGCCGATCACGTGCGCCACCGCGGCAATCGCGCCGGCCGAGCCGTGGCACAGCAGACTGAAGGTCATGACGTCCTCGCCGCAATAGATCTTGAACGTATCCGGGTCGGTCGAGCGGTAGATGGTCATGGTCTGGTGCAAGTCGTTAGAGCAGTCCTTCACCCCCACGACAGTCGGAACCTCTTTCCAAAGGCGAGCGATGGTAGGAGGCTCGATATTGCGCCCGGTACGACCCGGGATGTTGTAGATAACGACGGGCAGCTTGGAGGCCGCGGCGATGGCCGCGAAATGATTGAAGAGGCCTTCTTGCGTGGGTTTGTTGTAGTAGGGTCCCACCTGCAGCGTCGCGTCGGCGCCCACCTCTTCGGCAAGTCTCGTGAGCTGAATGGCCTCCTTCGTCGAATTGGACCCCGTGGACGCGATCACAGGCACTCGTTTCCGAGTCTGCTGCACCACCGCCTTGATCACATCCACGTGCTCTTCGTTAGAAAGCGTCGTCGATTCACCTGTGGTGCCGCAGGGAACCAGACCGTCACACCCCATCTCCTGGATGCAGTACTCAACCAGTTCCGCAAGACCCGGGTAGTCGACGCTGAGATCTTCCTTGAAAGGAGTGATAAGCGGGATGATGACCCCTCGCAGATCCCACACCACTTTGGCCATCAAGCTCCTCCCGCACTCCGCTGGCCCTCGGGACCAGTCCTCATCATCATCAACGCCGGCAATTATACCGGCGGAGCCCTGGGTCTGGCGACGCTGCGCCACCGATGAGATGACAAAAAGAAGAGCCCGCCTTGACAGGCGGGCTCAAAACTAATCCCGGCGACTTCCTACTCTCCCACAGGGTCTCCCCTGCAGTACCATCGGCGTTGAGAGGCTTAACTTCTCTGTTCGGAATGGGAAGAGGTGGATCCCCCTCGCTATGGTCACCGGAAACTCTGAAAACGCATCCCGGGCGCGCACCCTCAAAACTGCATAGTGACGGAGTAATGTATTAAGTCAAGACCTCGACCGATTAGTACTGGTCTGCTGAAGACATTACTGCCCTTACACATCCAGCCTATCAACCTAGTGGTCTACTAGGGGTCTTACCCAGTTACCTGGTGGGAGATCTTATCTCGGGGTCT
>PMIZ01000262.1 GCA_003157225.1 Actinomycetota bacterium
CCTTTCACTCCCGCCCGGGCGCCGTGGCCTCTCGGTATTTGGGTTTCTTCTTGCCTATCCGCGTATAGAGCTCTTCGGGCATGTCTTCAGGATACTTGTAGAACACAAACTCGCAGGCCCCGTTGTGCAGCGGTTCGGACACGATGTGCACCGCCCCGAGATTCCCTGTGTTTTCAAACTCCAGAGCCTCCATCACCGGGCAATGCACGCAGTACATGGGGAAGTCCTTCATGCCCCAGGTTATGTGGTGCGGTTCTTCGACCTTGGCCAGGCCGACTTCCGGGCTATACCCGTCTTTCTGAATGATACGCTCCCCGGACCCGCAGGGCTTCATGCTGAGACTGATCGTTCTGTCGGTCTCCGCGATGGTAATGGGCTGCATGTGCCCGCGCAGAGCGCTGGCCAGATGTTCGACCCGTGAACGGATGTCGGTCTTTTCGGGCGGCGCGAAGACGACTTTCGCCTCGATGGTATGGGCTTCCCTCTCCGCTTCTTCCACAGCCTCGATCCCGTGGTTTCTGTAGATGTAGGTCTGAAGACCGGTGACCCAGAACATGTAGCCGTCATGGAGATAGTTGAACTCCTGCTTCTGCCTGGCCGCTAGCGCTTTCGCCTTGTCCTTGTCCCCGGCGTCGATGGCCGCAAGTAGGAGGTCCAGGGTCCGAGCCCCCATTTCCTCGAGTTCTTGGTCGGTGAAGATCCTCTTCTCGGTCATGGATGCCACCCTCTCTTTGCACGGGTTCAATTTGGAGGCTGGCTGCCGGTTTCGTAGGACAACGCCTCCAGGAACACCAGCATAGGATAGACTGACGAGCAGGACCGAAAGGATGGGTCGATGGCACCGGCAACGAAATACCCGCACGTGTTCCGACCGATCGCAATCGGCACCATGACGCTCAAGAACCGGGTGCAGTACGCGCCTGTCGTGTCAAACCATGCCGAGACTCTCTCGGGCGCTTCCAGCAACGACTTGCTGGAGTTCGTCAGCGCTCAAGCCCGTTCGGGGGTCGGCCTGGTCACCATCGGCTCCTCGCCTATCGACTTCGATAGAGCCCGCGATTTCTACGGATGCCTCTCGGTCGTCCAGGACACCGACATCAGCGGCCTCTCCCTGCTCGCCGACGAGGTGCACCGCTACGGCGCCAAGCTGTCCATCGAACTGACCCATGCCGGGGCTATCAGCAATCACGTGCTTCTGCAGGGTCCGGCCTTCGCCCCCTCTGTGATCCCCGGCATCCACAACCCGGCTACCACCAAGCAGATCGACCGGGCCGAAATGGAAGAGGTCAAACAGCACTGGGTCGACTGCATACGGCGCCTGAAGATAGCCGGTTTCGACATGGCCATGATCCACGGCGGGCACATGAACCTGTTCGCTTCTTTCCTCTCTCCTCTCCTCAACGTACGGACGGACGAATACGGCGGAAGCCCAGAGAACAGGATGAGGTTCCCTCTCGAAATCCTCAGAGCCTGCCGAGAGGAAGCCGAGAGGGGGTTCAATCTCGAGCTACGCATAAGTGGCGACGAGCGGGTCGAGGGCGGTGTGAGCATCGAGGAACGCATACAATTCTTGAACGCTGCTACTCCCTACATCGACCTGGTGAATATCTCCACAGGCGGCTTTCTGAGTCCTCTGGCGCTGGCGTTCACGCACCCCAGCTACCACCTCCCCCGCCAGCTGAACGTGGAGACCGCGGCCAAGATCAAGGCGGGCATCACCCTCCCTGTGTCCGTGGTCGGGGGCATCACTACCATCGAAGAGGCCGAGGAGATCCTGGCCGCGGGCAAGGCCGATATGGTCGCCATGGCCAAGGCGCTTATCGCCGATCAGGACCTCGTCACCAAGGCCAAGCTGGGCAGAGCGGACGACATCCGTCCCTGTCTGCGCTGTCTGGATTGCATGTGCTTTCCGACCAAGGGCGCTCCCCTACGCTGCGCCGTCAACCCCCAGGCCGGCCGGGAGCTGAAGTACCGGGAGATTGCGCTGGCGCGCACGAAGAAGCGGGTGCTCGTCATCGGAGGCGGTCCCGCGGGTATGACGGCCGCCCGAACGCTGTGCGAACGCGGACATGACGTAACTCTGTGGGAAAGATCCGAAAGGTTGGGCGGGCGGCTCTACGAGGCCTCTGCACTGCCCCTGAAGGACACTTTCCGCGCCTACATCGACTGGGCCATCCGTTCCACCACGAAGTGCGGCGCGAAGGTGCTGCTGAGCAAGGACGCCACCCCTGAAGCCATAGCGGACGAGGCTCCCGATGCCGTCATGGTGGCCGTCGGCGCCGAGTTGCTCACCCCCGCGATCGAAGGCATCGACTTGCCCCACGTCGTCACCGTCACGGAGGCCGATCTGGACCAGAAGCCCGTCGGTGAGACCGTGGTCGTTTGCGGTGGCGGCGTCTCTGGCTCCGAATGCGCCCTCGGGCTCGCGATGCAAGGCAAGAAGGTGAAAGTGGTCGATATCTTGCCGGAGGATGCCCTTTGCCAGGACGTCTCGATCTTCGCCCGGATCGCGCTACTCATGCTCATGAAAGACTACGGTATCGAACGCGTCCAGGGCTCGGTGAGCAGCATCACGAGCAGCGGTGTGGTCGTGGCTCTTCCCGATGGCGCAGTGATGGAGTTGCCCGCGGACACGGCGGTGATTGCCTTCGGTCTTCGGGTCGACTTGGCGAGGGTCGAGCCTCTGTTGGAGGTGATTCCGGAGAGCTACCTGGTGGGAGACTGCAGCAACGTCGGCAGGATCTATAGCGCGAACCATGACGCGTTCGACGTGGCTGTCGAGGTGTGACGGTGACGCCCGTCCGCGTAGCTGTAGGCTATGAGCCACACTCGCGGCACTGCACGCCAAGAAGGAGCTGCACGGGCAGCACGAGCACCCGGTTGAGCACGCGGACTTGATCGAGGGACAGGTCATCGAGGGAGTCTGGTCGCTCCTCGATCGCGCGCCACAGACGCATCCGGTTCTGGGCCCACGTCCGGTCGGAGTTCTTGCGGAACCAGTCCGTGATTCCCAGCTTAGCTAGCAACTCCTCCTGGCTCATCAGACCCAGATCCCCTCGCCGTCTCGCGATCAGCTCATTTCTTGGAAGAGATCGGAGTTCCGCGAAGCGTTGATCTGCCTGCTTGCAGAAGGCGCAGGGGATGGCGAACAGCCTCAAGAAGTCCATTTCGAGCACGGAAACAATCCGTTTGACCTCTCTCACGGATAGGATCGCCTCGAGGTCGATGTCGCTTTCGAGAGCGTTGGCGACGCGTTCCGGGTCTACGTGCGCGCGTGCCCCCAGCTCCCGACTGTCGATGCCGAGCTGGTCGACTCTCTTCGCAAGATCCTCGTGTGGTGAGCGGCCGAGTCCGAACATGGCTACTCCAGCCAACCGGATAGGGACACGCCCGTCGCGCCGTCGTAGTCCCGTGCGAAGGCCTCGGGATAGTCGTGGCGCCAGCCGGCCATCTCCCCGTCGGTGACCTTGGCCACGTCGACCAGGAACCCGCTCACCACCATGCCCGTCGCCTTCTTGGAAGTCATGTTGTGCGGCGTGATGGTGTTGATGGCGCCTCCCCTGTCCAGTTTGCCGGGGATGATGGGGTCCCACCTGGCGCCGTGGTCCATGTAGGCCACTTTCGTCCGCAAACGCTCGGTCACGAGCGCGCCGCCGAGTACGGTGCCGCGCTCGTTGAAGACCTTGACGATGTCGCCCTGCTCGATCCCGCGAACCTCGGCTTCGGCCGGGTTGAGCCAGACAGGCTCGTACTGATAGCCGTCGCGCCCCGTTATCTTCATCGTCGGGATCTCGCGTGTCCAGGTGATGTCATCACCCTGGGCGTGCATGCGCCAGCGCGGGTGGTTGGACTGGCACAGAAGCGGATACCGTACGGCCCGCTCGCTGCTCACGCGCTCATCGTGGCTCTCGCCCTTTTCGATCCAGTGAGCCACGGGCGGACGTTCGGCGTCGTCAGGGAAGTGCTTCTCGAGAGCCGAGGAGGAGTACTCAAGCAGGCCGGTCGGCGTGGTCAGTGGGTTGTTCGCGGGATCGTTGGCGAACCGGCTGAGGCCGACAGGCTGGTCCTTGATCCGGTCGTCGCAGGGGATGACGAAATACTGCTTCTCATTGAGCTCCTCCCAGCTGACGAGCCCATCCGCGCCCGAACCCTCGAAGGCCAGTTTCTGCTTCTCCTCGTGGGTCTTGCCCTGGGTGTACTCCTCGTGGAGGCCGAGCTTCGCGGCGATCGTGGCCACGATGTCGAAATCGCACAGCGATTCGCCCACCGGCTCGATGCACGGTTGCTCGAGGTACAAGGTGGTGAACACCCCACTCCCCAGATCGTTGCCTATGTCGATCATCTCGAACCTGGTCGTGGCCGGCAGGATGACGTCGGCCATAAGGCAGTCGTTCTCCAGCCAGGGGNNTCCAGATCATGTGGATCTTGGAGCGCCCCGGTGCCGGATAGGTGTTTTCGGTGAACTGGTTGCCGACCGGTTCGCAGAATCCGTGCAGGCCCCACCAGCTGATCGGTGGGTTGAGGATCGCGTCGTGCACCAAGCACTTGGGGATGGCCTGGATCGGCGGGTTGGCAGCCGGCTTGATGAGATCCAGGATCACGGGGTCACTCCCGGAGTAGAACGGCATCATGCCGTCGGCCATGCCCATCGCCCCCGGCGGACGCACCTGTTCGCAGAACATGGGCAAGGCAGGCTTGAGGATGCCCTGGTACGGCAGTGGCGGCCACTCTCGCCAGATGTGCCACTCGATCATCTTGGCCTGGTGGCGGCCGGGCTTGCCCAGGCCCTGCATCCCGAGGAGCATGGGTTCCAGGCGGCCGGGCTCGCTCGCGTACGGTCCCCTGATGCCCGGGCCACCGTTACCGTGGACGAGGCTGGTTGCCTTGTTCGCCCAGTCGCGGGCGAGCGCCTTGATGGTCCATTCGGGGATGTCGCACTTCTCCGAAGCCCAGGCCGGAGTCTTCGGCACCCCATCCTCGTTGCCCAGCACGTAGTCCTCGAACTTGTCGAAACCGTAGGAGTGGGTGGCGACGTAGTCCTTGTCGTAGGTGCCTTCGGTCAGCCACACGTAGGCGATGGATAGGTGCAGAGCGGCGTCGGTGTTTGGCAGGATGGGGATCCACTTGTCGGCGTGCACCGCGGCGCCGTAGTTGAGGTCGGGGCACACATAGACGGACTTGAGACCGACCTCGGTGAGCCAGTAGCAGAGGCGGCTGGCCATCATGCCCTGGATGGGATGTCCCGTGGTCTCCGGGTCACAGCCCCAGAAGAGCAGCAGCTCGCCATTCTCCGCGATGTCAGGATAGAGATTGGCGGCCGGCATCATCTCCCCCACCGGCTCGCAGCCCCAGACGTGCTTGGCCCCCCAGTTCCAGCCTTCCCAGCTNNGTTGCGCATCTGGATGGTGTAGCCGCCCAGTAGCGAGAGCAGACGGTTGGCGCAGCCGTGGCTGGGGCTGAGGTGCTTGCTCTCCCCGTGCATGTCGGATTGCGACAGCACCGCTTCGGGTCCGTACATCTCCTTCATGCGCCCAAGCTCGCCGGCCACCAGCCCGGCCGCTTCGTCCCAGGAGATGCGC
>PMIZ01000058.1:0-2470 GCA_003157225.1 Actinomycetota bacterium
CTGCTGAGACCGGTTCGTCTTGCATGGGGGCCATCATAACGGAAAGAGAGTCCCGGCAGAACTCGGGGCCACCATTCCCGGGCACGGTGTTTCTCGGAGCGGCTCAACTGGTACCGTCTAGAAGCAAACTGCGCATGGAGGCAAGGGGGACGACATAGTCATTCGCGGACTGGGATTTGCGACACAAGAGCGGAATAGGGCACAAGGCGACGAAGAGACTGAGTTGCTGCGCTCTGAACTCTTCAGTGTCGATCAGTTGAAGCATCATGCCGTGGACCTCGCGGGTCACCACATCATTGACCGGAGTCCAGGCAGGGACAGGCTACTCCACCGCCTCACGGAGAACGAGCATGCGCTCGTTACGGCCCATGACGTGGTCGTCGGGGCAGCCGCCGGGCCGGGGCAGCGGATCATGCCCGCCGAAGCGTGGCTACTGGACAACTTCTATCTCATCGAGCAGCAGATAGCGCTGGCCCGTCGCCACCTTCCGCGCGGCTACAGCCGGCAGTTGCCGCGGTTGGCTAGCGGTCTTTCGGCGGGCTTTCCTAGAGTCTATGACATCGCTTTGGACCTGATCTCCCATCAGGACGGCCGGGTAGACCGCGACAACGCCACGGCTTTCTTGGCGGCATACCAGACTGCGGAACCGTTGAGCCTGGGCGAGCTGTGGGCCTTCCCGATCATGCTGCGGCTGGCGTTGCTCGAGAATGTCCGTCGCGTTGGTGTGCGCATTGCGAGTCGTCGCCAAGAGCGCGATGTGGCCATCGCATGGGCCGATCGCATGCTCGCGCAGGCCGAGGGAGGGGCGAAAGACCTCATTCATACTCTCGCCCAATTCGCGGACGCCGACGTCCCTCTCACCGCTCCGTTTGTGGAGGACTTCTACGCCCGGCTGCAGGCTCAGGGGCCGGCCTTGGCTTTTGTCCAGACTTGGTTGGAGCATCGGCTTTCGGAGCAGGGAGTGAGCGCGGTGCAGCTCCTGGAGTCGGCCAGCCGGATCGCGGCAGCCGATCAGATCTCCATCGCCAACAGCGTGGGCAGCCTCCGCTTCATTTCCGCGATGGATTGGGGCAAGTTCGTCGAGGAGCTCAGTCTGGTCGAGCACCTGCTGCGTCTCGACCCCGCGGCGGTCTACGGGCTACAGGACTTCCCTACACGTGACCGCTACCGCCACGCCGTCGAGGCGGTGACCAAGGGGAGCGCTCATACCGAGATCGAGGTGGCGCGCGAGGCCCTCGCTCTCGCTCAGGCCGCCACCGGTGACTCGGATAGGGGGAATGATCGCCGGGGCCATGTCGGTTACTACCTTATCGGGAAAGGCCGGCCAGCGCTGGAACAGGCGATGGAGAGTAGGGTGCCGCTTATGGCGAGGGCCATAAGGGCGGCGAGGCCTTTTCGCCTCTTCTTGTATCTCGCGCCCATCGTTCTCCTCTCCTTTTTGGCAGTCTCGTTTCCGCTGGTCTATGCCGCCGCGTTTCACAAAGGCGCCGGTTGGTGGGTGTTCTTCACGATAGTCGGGCTCGTCTCCGCCTCGGCGATGGTGGTCCCGATAATCAACGTGCTCATCACGGTGACCGTGCCCCCCAGGGTGCTCCCTCGGTTGGACTTCTCGTCCGGGATCCCGGACCAGGACCGCACGATGGTGGTCGTCCCCACGTTGCTGAGCAACGAGGAGGATGTCGCGAGCCTGTTGGAGGCTCTCGAGATCCGCTATCTCGGCAATCGCGATCCCCACCTGTTCTTCGCCCTGTTAACGGACTTCACCGACGCGCCCGAGCGCACCCAGCCGACCGACGACAAGTTGATCTCACTCGCGCGTGCCGGGATCGAGACGCTCAACGAAACATACGGCGAAGACCACTCGAGCATCTTCTACCTGTTCCACCGTCCCAGAAGGTGGAACCCGCACGAACGGCTGTGGATGGGCTACGAGCGCAAGCGGGGCAAGCTTGAGCAGTTCAACGAGCTTCTGCTGGGGTCGCGCTCGGTGCGCCCCGGAGAGGCGCGGTCGCCGGGCGAGGTGTCGGGAGGAGCGTCGGGACAACCGGGGTCTGCGGAGTCCGCGGAGTCTGCCTTCTCCGATATCGTCGGCGATCGCTCCGTTCTTGGCTCCATCAGGTACGTCATCACGCTGGACACCGACACGCAGCTACCCCGAGACTCGGCGTATACGCTCATCGGCAACATCGCGCACCCGCTCAACCACCCGCTGTACGATGCCCGGAAGGGACGCGTCGTCGACGGCTACTCGATCCTGCAGCCTCGTGCGTCGGTCAGCCTCACCAGCACCAGCGGTTCTTGGTTCACCCGACTGTTCACCGGTGAACCGGGCATCGATCCCTACACGCGGGAGATCTCCGACGTCTATCAGGACCTCTTCGGCGAGGGCTCCTTCGTCGGCAAGGGCATCTACGACGTCGAGGCGTTTTCGCAGGCAGTCCGCGGACGTTTTCCGGAGAACCTGATCCTC
>PMIZ01000058.1:2573-2733 GCA_003157225.1 Actinomycetota bacterium
CGTGGGGGGATGGCTGTGGGGCCCAGGACCTTCGTGGCTGTGGGAACTGCTGGTGCTGGGTGTGCTGTTCCTTCCCCCTCTGCTGACTTCGGCAATAGAGCTTGTCAGGAAACCTGAAGAGCGTGGATGGCCGGTGCACGTCGCGCTTACCTGTAAGTCG
>PMIZ01000338.1 GCA_003157225.1 Actinomycetota bacterium
GGTCGAACGGTGCCAGCCCCCTTGTCCGGAAGCTACTGGCCCACATCGGGACGGGGGATGCCATCCCCGGCCTCATGTATGTGGACTTCAAGACCTGGCTGCCCGACAACATCTTGACGAAGACGGACCGGATGAGCATGGCGGTCTCGGTGGAGGCCCGGGTGCCCCTGCTGGATCACCGCCTCGTCGAATTTGTCGCCGGTTTGCCGCAACAGGTCAAGATCAGGAACTTCGGGACCAAACGGCTCCTGCGCCGGGCAATGAGCGATATCCTCCCCGCCCGAACGCTTCGACGGCCGAAGCAGGCATTCCGTGTGCCGCTCGGTGCCTGGTTCCGTGGCCCGCTCCGTGATCTCCTGAGGGACACTCTGACCGATTCAACCGCCAGGCAACGGGGCCTCTTCAGGCATGCCGCCGTGGCCGAGGTGATCGCCGAACAGGAAAGAGGGAGCCACGATCACGGCCGCGCGCTCTGGAATCTCTTGTGCCTCGAGCTCTGGATGCGGCAGTTTCTGGATGAGAATCCTTCTCCTTACAATTGATTTCCCTCCGGCTCCGGGAGGAGTGCAAAATCTCCTGGCGCGGCTCGCCGACGGCCTGGCTCGGCGGCACCGGGTGCGGGTCCTGACGCGCGCGCAACGCTGCGATGTCCAGTGGGACCGGGAGAGGTTCTACCGGGTGATCCGTACGCCTTCGCCGGGATTTCTACCTTTCGATCTCGGCTGGCTCCTTCTGCGTGCCTGCGCGGAAATCCTCTGCCACCGGCCGGACTTGGTCATCTGCGGGCACATCCTGCTAGGTCCGTTCTGCATGCTCTTGGCACGAGCCTTCCGCATTCCCTACATCGCCATGGCCTATGCGTACGAGGTGCGCGCGCCAAGGATGCGCCAGATCGCCGGCGTGGCCCTGCGCGGTGCGACGCGAGTGGTCACCATCAGCGAATTCAGCCGGCAAGCCATCCTGGCGCATGGCATTCTGGCTGACCGGATTGCTGTGATCCGACCGGGACCGGCGCTAACCAGCCATGATGGCACGGGGAAGATTCGCCAGCGATTGCCTGCTAAGGCCGGCGATCGAATTCTTCTATCGGTCTCTCGGCTGGCGGAGCGGTACAAGGGCCACGACATGGTGATTCGGGCATTGCCTCTTATTTGCGCCAAGGTACCCGACGTGAGGTATGTCATCGTTGGAGATGGGTGGCTGCGACCCTACCTGGAGCGACTCGCGATCTCCTTGGGGGTACGGGACGCCATAGTATTCGTGGGGGAAGTGTCCGATGCCGACCTGGACGCGTGGTATCGGCGCTGTGATATCTTCATTTTGGCGAGTCGTGAGTCAGCCGTTGGTGGAGGATCGGAGGGCTATGGCATCGTATTCGTGGAGGCAAACCTCCGCGGAAAACCTGTGATCGGCGGCCGATCCGGAGGCATCCCGGACGCGGTGATTGACGAGGTTACCGGGCTGCTCGTGAACCCAGAAGACGCGGGCGAGATTGCTGACGCGGTGGTCCGTTTGCTGAGCGACGACCAGTTGGCCGCCCGGCTGGGGGCTGAGGGGCGTCGTCGAGCACAAGAAGAGCTTTCTTGGGAGAACTACGTCTCTGCCTTTGACCGGGTCATTGCCTCCGTCGGAAGACCCCTACCTACCTCGCCAACCACGTGAGACCTGTCCCCGTTTTCTTCCTGAATCCTGTCGCCCAATTGGGCGGAGCCGAATACAGCCTCCTTGACCTGGCGGGCAATTTGGATCCTGCCCGTTTCTCGCCGCGCATCGTGTGTGCCGGGGAAGGTCCTCTCCTACCCGCGGCGGCGGCCAGAGGTATTCCCATCCAGAGCCTCACGCTCCCAGTGGCCTACCTGCGTGCCAGCAGTCGGGGAAGGAGGACCGGCATCGCACGCATGATTGTGGGAGCCCTGCAGAGTCTCCCCGCCGTCTATCGCATTCGGCGCCTCGCAGTGGGCGGTCGTGCGACTATCCTTCACAGTAACGGCAACAAGACTCATCTCCTGAGCGCCATTGCAGGAATTGCGGGCGGACCGCGTGTCGTTTGGCACGTCCGCGATTTCCTGCCCGACAAATCCCCGGAGCGCCTCCTCGTCCGGCTGGCGAACCGCAGGGTATCGGCCATGATAGCAAACTCGAGAGCGGTGGCAGATCATCTCATCCGCCTGGGAGCCAGGCCGGACATCGTGCATGCCATCCATAACGGGATAGACTGTGACCGATTCTCTCCCGATGGACCGAGAGCGGAGATAGGGCGGCAATTCGGTTGGCAGGAGGGCTGCCGGCTCGTGGGGATCATTGGGATTCTCGCCCCGTGGAAGGGCCAGGCGATCTTCCTCCAGGCGGCACNNTGCGCGCTTCGTAGTCGTGGGCGACGAAATTTACGGACGGACGGGCATGCGGGTTACAGGGAAGAGCTTGTCAGAATCGCCCGTGAGCTTGGAATCTCCCATGTGGTGGCCTTTATGGGCTACCGAGAAGATATCCCAGAGATACTGCGGAGTCTGGATGTCGTCGTTCACGCTTCCATCGAGCCTGAGCCATTTGGTCGCGTTGTGGCCGAAGCGCTAGCCTGCGCGCGGCCGGTCGTGGCAACCGAGGGCGGGGGCGTGCCTGAGATTACCGGGCCCAGCGAGGAGGTGGCCCTCCTGGTTCAACGGGGCGATCCCACTCATCTTGCCTCCGCCGTATCGATATTCTTGCATGAGCCGGAATACGGCAAAGCCCTGGGAATGGCCGGAAGGACGCGAGTCCTCGCACATTTCGAAATCAGGCATCACGTCCAGCGCGTCGAGAACCTTTATGACGGCCTCATCCCACCCAGAAGGTTGAGGGTCACACACGCCGGGAAATACTACCCACCAGTACGTGGGGGGATGGAGACGGTCCTACGCGACTTGTGTATTGGGACGTCAACGGTTTGGGACGTCAGAGTCGTGGTGGCGAACACACGGCTGGCCACCACTCACGAGCAGCGAGATGGCATACGGTTG
>PMIZ01000315.1 GCA_003157225.1 Actinomycetota bacterium
CGCGACCAGCCGATCAAGATGGCCGCGATGGAAGGCATATACCAGACGGGATCGCACAAGTCGTTGAGCATCTTCGGCTACGTGGACGAAGGCGCTCAAAAGGCGGTCGGCCTCAAGATGCCCGACGGATTGAGCCTGATCTTAGGCCTTTCAACCAACAAGGTGATCACGGGACTGAACAGCGTCCCGTCCTCGGACCGGCCTCCAGTGCAGATCGTGTTCCAGACTTGGCACCTGATGATCGCGGTCGGGATACTCCTCGTCCTCATCATGCTGGTGGGACTGTACTTGTGGTGGCGCAAGACGCTTGAGCATTCGCGCAGATACCTGCTCGCCCTGGAATTGGCGATTCCCCTGCCCATGGTGGCCACGACTCTCGGCTGGATGACCGCGGAGATCGGAAGACAGCCCTGGGTGGTGGAGGGGCAACTGCGCACCACCGACGCGGTCTCGTCCACGGTCTCTTCGAGCCAAGTGGCGACCACCCTCGCGATCTTCATCGTCCTCTACGCGGTGCTCTTCTACTTCTGGTTGATGGTGGTGCGAAGGATCGTGCGCAAGGGGCCGGATGAGGTCGAGGTGGAGCCCAAGGTGGGGCCCGAGCCCATCGTGCCGCCACTGGCGGTTACCGCTCCGAGTCTCGCGACGCCAAGCATGGAGTTGGTCAGGCGCGACGAATGGGGGCCGCCCCAATGACTGGCCTCCAAGCAGCTCTGTTCGTTATCACGGCATTTCTTCTGATCGCCTACGCCATTCTCGACGGATTCGACCTGGGCCTAGGGGTGCTCTATCCGTGGCTGGCCCGAAATGACCACGAACGCAGCGCTCTGCGCGGAGCTATCGCGCCCGTCTGGGACGGCAACGAGGTGTGGCTCATCGTTCTCGGCGGACTGCTGTTCGCGGCGTTTCCTCCAGTCTATGCGGGCGTGCTGAGCGGCTTCTACCTGCCCTTCATGTTGGTCGTTTTCGCGCTGATCATCCGAGCGGTTTCGCTGGGCCTACACAACGGGGAGAGCGAGCGCCATGGACTCCGCACAGCCGGGTTCTTCCTCGGCTCCCTGGTTCCGTCCTTCTTCTTTGGTCTGTTCGCCGGCAACCTCATTCGCGGGGTCACGCTCTCGCCCGCCGGCGATCGCACGGGCGGCTTGGGCGAACTTTTCAGCCCGTTCGCCGTGCTCATCGGCTTGGCGAGCCTCGCAATGTTCGCGAATCAGGGAGCGTGCTGGGCCGCTCTGAAGACGCATCGCGGCGACCTTCATGCCCGAGCGCGAAGAACGCGAGACGTCACCGGTTGGCTGGTTCTGGCGCTGATCGCCGGCGCGACGGTCGCCGCTCATTGGGAAGCCCGCGGCAGTATGTCTCGCAACTTTCACCATGGGCTCGGGTGGTTAGCGATGTTCTTGTTGTTGGTCGGGCTCGCCTTCCAGCTGATCGTCTCCCGGAGACCAGACGATGCCCTCGGACATCGGGACAGAGGTATCTTCGTGGCCTCGAGCGCCATCATCTCGGGACTGGTGGGCATCTGGGCGGTAGGCAACTACCCCGTTCTCGTGCCGGCTCGCAACCAGTCCGCCCTCAGCTTGACGGCTTCGAGCGCAGCCGCGACCAGGCCCGCCTTGATCGCACTCCTGGTGATGGCGGTGATCGGAATCCCTCTAATGCTTGCCTATACCACGGTGGTGTATCGGCTCTTCAGGGGACGCTCGACCACGGACGGCGGCGCCACCGACGGCGGCAGGAGCCAGTACTAGAGGCGCGGTATGGCACAGTCCTGAGCAGCGCTCTCTGCTGCCCACTCTTGCTTGAGGAGCCCATACAACTCGAGATCCTCGTACCCGTCCCATTTCCTGACGTGCTGTCGAAGCGTCCCCTCATGGCGCATACCAAGCTTTCGCATGATTCGGCCCGACGCCGGATTGCGGCCAAAGTGCCAGGCATGAACCCTGAGTAAGCCGAGATCCCTGAACGCAAATCGCACGACGGCCCGTCCCGCCTCGGTGCAGAATCCCTGGTTCCAGTAGGGCTTCCCGATCCAGTAGGCAAGCTCGGCTCGATGACCATCGGCAATGCCAATGAGGCTGATCGCTCCGACGACAGAACCGTCCGACTTGCGCGTGATCGCAAGGGTGAGTCCTTCCAACTTGGCGAATGCCTCCCCGTGCTTTGAAATCCAGTCCTCGGCCATCCCATCCAGATACGGATGTGGGATGTTGAGAGTGGTGTCGGCGACGGCCACGTCTCCAGCGAGTTGCTGGACCGTTGCTGCATCTTGGAGGCTGAAGGGGCGGAGCACCAGCCGTTCGGTTTCCAGCGTGGGTATCTCTCTCATTCTTCCCTCCGCAAACGACGAGGACCCGTGTGGAATGGGCGTTTCCTGCGAGGCCTCCACGTCAGTCAGCCGACAGGCTTCTGCGAAGCCACGGGAAGCTCTGGTGCATGAAGCGGAAGCCCACGGCCAGACGTCAGGACAAGCTCCAGCCGCAACAACAGCACATAGACATCAAACCACTATCGTTCACCATCCCAGCCCTCGGTGTGAGTGAAGTCCTGGCAGAAGAGGCGATAGCTATCCAACAGGGTTCCGTGCCAGTTGTCCTGCCGGTCCTTGAACTTGGCCCCAAGGTCCTCAATGCAGAACCGGACTATGTCCTCGATGGGCACGTAGCCAGTCGGGGCATGCAAGTTGTTGAGCGAAACCGTCTGGCCGTTGAGTTCGAGAGGCAAATCGCCTTGGACATGGTGCCGAGCATAGTACTTCGGCTCAACCCAGTCCTTCTCGGGTTTACCTTGGTTCTTTTCCCAGCCTGCCCGCGTCGGATAGAGACGCTTGAATTCCCAACGCATGAGAGACGTGCCGTTACCGCCATACAGGTAATACCAGTAGGCCACCGTCCTCAGTTCGTGCTTCCCATCTTTGTCGATGATCGAGTCACAGTTCTGGGTCAACGATAGGGATAGCCAGCCGTAGTCGCTGTTGAAACAGGCTTCTTCTGGATGTCCGGCCTGCCTGAAGCCGATGTTGACACAAGGCGTGCCCTTGACGGGCACGGCCTGCAGGCGGGTTTGAGTCAGCGTCTTGCAGAGGACACCATTCAGATGGTCAGTGAACTTTCTTGCCGCGTCTTCAAATGAGCGGCCGGTGATGGCCATAGAGCACTATGCGGCGCAGCAGAGGTCCAGGAGTGAGGCGAGCGCCTTGATGTCAGCTTGGATGTAGTTCTTGGCAGCAGCCCCGGATTGAACCCAGGCAAGAGCGTCGTCAAGGGACCACTTCTGGCTATCGGCTTCTAGCTGCAGAAGCGCGCGGATATCATCGACAGTGGCTTCGCCACGATCGAAAGCATCGCTTATGTGCTTGGGCACCACCATGACCGACCTCCTTCCCCTTGCTCCGTATACTACGCTGCCCTTCGGGCATCATGCAACGAAGTACAACCAAAATCTTGCATCCCCTGCAGCCCAACTATCTAGCATCATCGGCCGGACAGGAAGAAAGCCCAAGCCAGCTCCCCGATTCATACTGACCGACTACCCACGTCGCGCCGCTAGGTGCACGCCTGCCGCTCGGCGCGCGCTTGCCATCTATGAGGGCCCGTGAATCACATCAATCACTTCGCGGCGCCTAGCCGAGACTGCCGGCAGCCATCTCGATGAGCCGAAGAAGAAGCCGGGGATAGAGGCCGAGGAACAGCAGCGCGAGGGCCACGAAGACCAGCACCGAAGCGCTGAGCGGGGCGATCGCCAGGCCTCGGATGGCCGGCACGGCACCCTCTTCATCCGCGCTCTCCGGAACCACTCTTTCGAACAGCGCCACGATCACGCGCAGATAGTAGAAGAGGCCCAGGACGCTCGTCAGCACCAGCACCAAGACGAGGGCCCAACGCGAGCCCCCAGCACCGGCCTGTACCAGAAGGAACTTCCCGATGAAACCGGCCGTGATGGGGATGCCAGCAAGAGACAACAACGCGAGGGTGAGAACGCCGGCCAGCCACGGCTTCCGTCTTGCCAGCCCACGGTAGTCCTCGATAGACTCGGGCTCGCCATGTGCGTCGCCGAGAGCACCGACGACCCCGAAGGCGGCCACCATCGTCAGGGAATACGCGGCCAGGTAGAAGGCCACCGCGGTCCGTGCCAGAGCCCCACCTGCCAACAGGGCGACGAGCAGGTACCCGAGGTGAGATATGGACGAATAGGCCAGGAGCCGCTTCACGTTGCGCTGCAGAAGTGCGAGCAGGTTGCCCACCGCCATGGAAGCGAACGCGACCACACTCAGCACCAAGAACAAGGGACGGCCGTGGACCGCATCCACCTGCATCGCGTATCTCAGCAACAAAGCGAACAGCGCGGCTTTGGACACACTGGCGATGAATGCCGCTACCGGGGCCGGCGCCCCCTGATAGACATCCGGGGTCCACATGTGGAACGGGACCACCGCCAGCTTGAAGCCGACCCCGGTGAATATCAGCACCAGGCCCGTCACGTACAACCCCTTCTGCAGGCCCGAGACCGCCGCGCCGAACGAAGCGAGGCCGCCCAGACTCAGCGTCCCCGACACGGCGTACACCAGCGCCATCCCGAACACCAGGAACGCAGACGTGGTCGCGGCGAGCACCAGGTACTTCAGCCCCGCCTCCACGGCGACCGCGCGGCCCGCGGGGTAGGCGATGAGCCCATAGAGTGCGACGCTTAGGACTTCGAGTCCTAGGAAAAATGAGGCGAAGTGGCTGCTGGAGACGAGCGTGCCCGCTCCCAGGGTAGCCAGCAGGATGAGAACGTAATACTCGGCGCTCTCCCGCTCCGTTCGCCTGAGATAGCCATGCGACAGCAGCACCACCAGCCCGGCGGTGACTATCAGAAGACCGATGAAGAAGAGTGCATAGTCATCCATGATGAGCAGGCCCGTCGCTCTTCGATCGGTCGAGGCGGCCACGAGGCCAACGGCTACGAGCGACCCCAGGATCCCGGCCATCGTGAGGCAGAGGATGGCTACGTGCGAGCGGACGAAGGCGGAGAGCAGCATAGCCGCTACGGCGGTGCCGCCCAGAACCATGAACGGAGTCACGGCCAGCAGGTGTAGATCGGTCATCGCCCCGCCTCCGACTGCGATTTGACCGCCGACGCCGCCGGCGATTGCACCGTCAGTTGCTGCAGGGAGTCGACTGTGGACTTGGCGGTGCGGATGAAAGTCTGCGGGTAGAGTCCCAGCCAGAGCACCACGATCACGCATACCGCCATCATGCCTATCTCCCGCCAAGAGAGATCGGTGAGCCGGCGGCCGGAGCCGGCGAAGGACGCCTCTTCAAGCGCCGGGCGACCGTGGAACACCCGCTGGATCATCCACAGTGCGTAGACGGTGGCAAGCACCAAGCCCACCGAGGCGACGATCGCCGCCGGCCGATTCACTTGGTAGGTCCCGAGCAAGATCAAGAACTCGGCGACGAAGTTCCCCAGAGCGGGCAGGCCCAGCGCGGCCATGGCCAGGATCATGGAGATCCCTCCGAAGCGAGGAAGCGACGCCCATAGGCCGCCCAGTTTGCCCAGGTCCCGCGTTCCCGTGCGTTCCTCCAGCGCGCCCACCATGATGAAGAGGCCGCCGGTGCTGAAAGCGTGGCAGACGATCTGGAGTATCACGCCGTGAAGCGACAGCTGGCTCCAGGCGAAGACTCCCAGAAGGACAAACCCCATGTGACTGACGCTGGTGTAAGCGACGAGTCGCTTGAGATCGGTCTGTGCGAAGGCGAGTACCGCGCCGTACAGGATCCCCGCCACCCCCAACGCCATCCCGATGGTGGCAAAGTGGAAGGACGCATGTGGGAACAGCGGGAACATGAAGCGCAGCATCCCGTAGGCCCCCACCTTGATCAGCAGCCCGGCCAAGATGACGCTCCCGGCAGTGGGAGCCTCCGTGTGCGCGTCGGGCAGCCAACTGTGCAGAGGTATGGCGGGAAGCTTCACCGCGAAGGCCAGAAAGAAGCCCAGCATCAGCCAGAAGCCCGCGCGCGAGGACAGGCTGGTGCCGAGCAACTGCAGGTAGTCGAAGGTGTACGACCCGGTGGCGCGCCCGTGGACGAAGTAGAGCCCCACAATGGCCACCAGCATCAGGAGCCCGGCCACCTGGGTGAAGATGAAGAACTTGATCGCCGCCTTGACCCGCCGCTCGTGACCCCAGAGGACGATGAGGAAATAGACCGGGACGAGCATCATCTCGAAGAAGAAGTA
>PMIZ01000153.1:0-343 GCA_003157225.1 Actinomycetota bacterium
TTCCAGCGCGTCGCGTCCTTAAGTGCCCGGTGAAGGGTGGCGTGGACCCGCCGCACCGTGGCCGGAGAAAGCCCGCCCTTGCCCGGGCCGCGGCCGTCGGTGATAAGGCGGGCGTAGAGCCCGTTGAGCTGAGCGCTCGCGAGTTGCTGCAAAGGGATCTGTCCGAGCGCGGGAATGATGTGACGCTCCACGTGTCCGAGATAGGAAGCGTAGGTGGTGGGACGGACAGTCGAGCGGATGGCGGGCAGCCACTCTGCCCGCAAGAACTCGGCCACCACCACTTTGGAGGGCTCGATGTGCACCCCCACGGCCAGAGAACAAAGCACCTTGGCCAGCTCGCCTT
>PMIZ01000153.1:358-14167 GCA_003157225.1 Actinomycetota bacterium
AACCACGAACTGCCAGGTGGAGCGCTTGTTTACGTGACCGCGCACCCGGGCCGTCCTTTACGCTCTTTGCTGGGGGCTTTTCTTGACCGTCTCATAGTCTTCATTACCGCTCTAGGCGGCGGAGATAGCAAGTTTCGCCCCTAGAAGCGGTCGCGGCGGTTTCCCGGGCGCTACCAGCTCTGCTCCCGGCCGGCGCTTACCACCCCGCGGCCATGGTGTCTTTAGGTGGGGGTGAACGAGAGTCAACAACCCGGCAGCGCGGGCACGGCTCTCGTCTTCTCTCTGTGGCACTATGTGCGCAAGGCCCCGGGGCGCCCGTCCCCACTGGCTTGGCAAACGGAGCCGAGATGCGAAAGCAAGCCCACAACCTAAAGAGCAGCCGGGATCTCGCGGAGATTGCCCGGCGCCGGCTAGCCGGCGAATCTTCGGCCACCATCGCAGAGGCTCTCGGCCTTTCCCCCTCCCAGGTCTCGCGCTACCTCGCCCGGCTCCAAGACGATTTCCTGGGAGAGGCAGAGCTGGACTTATCGGCGGTCAGAGTCCGCCAGGTCGCCGCCCTGGGTCTCATCGAGCGGGAGCTGTGGGACGCCTTCGAGATCTCCAAAGAGCCCCAGGTGATCACGCGCACCACGGTGCGGGAGGGCTGGCGTCCGTTCGCGAGCCGAAGCCGGTGCAGCGAAGCCCGGGCCGGTAGTCCGGTCATTCTTCGCCTCATCGCTCGGACCGCGGCGCACCGGGCCGAACTCCTCGGCCTCTACCCCAAGAAAGGAGAACCCCCCAGGTATGGCGGGGTGGCGCGAGAAAAGGCGTGGCCGCTGGCCGCTGTGAACGTTAGCCTCATCCTCGCGGAACTACAGCGGCGCTACCAGATAATCGACGTGTGGCGGCGGGAACCCCCTCCCCCCAGGCCGGAAGACTTGCCGCCCGGCTTTTGCCTCCCCACCCGCCCTCCGGGGCAGGACCCGGGAAGCGGGGAATAACCGTGGGCGCGCGACGAACAGCACCTGAACGCCGCCGGGACCTGGATGAGGCCATCGAGCGCTGCCTACGCGGCGAAACCCAAGACGAGATCGCCCGAGCGCTCGGGGTTTCCCCCGCCCAGGTCTCCCGGGATCTTGGCGCTCAGGTGAAGGCCTGGCTCGAGGAGGCCCGGCGGGACTTCGCTCAGTCTGTGGAGCAGGGGCTCCCCGCGCTTACCGCGCTGGAAGCTCGGTACTGGCAAGCCTGGGAGGCATCGAAGAAGCCGCGAGAGGACTCATGGGTCAGGAGGGGCACCGGCCGGGCCGACTACACCACTAGGGTCACCCAGCGAACCGAGCCGGCAGAAGGTAAGCCGGCGTTCCTTGCCGGGGTGCTTAGGTGCATCCGCAGGCGAAGCCAGCTCTTGCGGCTGAGCGGCGAGGCTCTGGAGAGGTTCGAGCACGAACAAGAGCAAGCGACACTTCGGCGAGACCAGGCTCCGTTTCTGCGCTTAGCGAGCGTCGCCTCGCTGCTTCGGGAGCTTGAGCGCCGCTATGGGCCCCTGGAGGTGTGGCTCGGCCTTCGCTGCCCGGAGGCTCCCGGGGCGTGGTGGGGCCGTCGGCTGTTCTTGCTCCGCTAACTCTTGGTCCCCGCCTGCTCGGCAAGAAGTAACAGCTGGACTTCCTAACCGCACCACGACCAGCTAGTCACGGTGAGCCTCCGATTTCATCGCCTTCCTGTAGGGGGCCGCATTCGATTGGCTTGGACTTGACCTGACCCCATTGGTTGGTCCATTTCCGGTGACACTGCGAGGGCCAGTTCTGCTGTGAGTGCTGGCGGGCTGATTCACCAGTATCACCGAATGGCAGCGTGAATTGGAGTAAATGTACCCCTCAACCTCGCGTACTACTCGGTGCCGGGCAACATCCAGCAGGTGACTAGATTCCGCGCCGAGGTCATCCGACACTGGCGGGCAGCTCCACGACGCCGCAGCCAGAAGGACCGGATGAACTGGCAACGGATGCGTCGCCTCGCGGATCGATGGATACCACCCGTCCGCTACACCCATCCCTGGCCCAACGAGCGCTTTGCCGCCAGAGCCCAAGTCAGGAGCCCAGTGCGTTAGACGCGCTCGCTGGGCACTTCGACCGGACCGACATGGCGAGGGCGAAGGAGCTTCTCGCAGCGAGGTGCTCTCTGGAGGGCAATATACCTTCGTCCATGCTGGTAGCCGGTTCACCCGAGGAGGTCAAGGCGGAGTGCAAACGCCTGATCGAGATCTGCGCGCCTGGCGGAGGCTATATCCTTGGAGCGGGCGCGATCCCCGAGTTTCCCCGCCTGGAGAACCTAAGGGCGATGGTCGCAGCCGCGGAAGAATACGGGGTGTACGGCCCATCCTGATTCGAGCCCGGCTGGACGCCGCGGCTACTCGCGCCGTGTCGGACCTTTCCAACATGGCGTACGGGTTGGCGATTCTCTTCATGGTGGTCTGGGCGGGAGGGGCCGCCGTGGCCATCGTCAAGCGAAGCATCAGGTCGAGGTTCAGTCTGTCAGAGCATGCCGTTCGAGTGCGCCATTTCTGCAGGCACAGGTTCGGCAACATCCCAGTGTTCGGCGAGCATGCCATCGGCGCAGCGGAAGATGTCCATCACCGCGATGTCGGGACTGAATGGCTGCATGTGCACGTGTACGTGCAGGAACACGTAGTCGCCGTCGACGAACGAGCGGATGACCTCGGGCACGTGATTGGGATAGCGAGCGTAGTTGTCCGTAAGGAAGTCGATGACCCCCTGTGGTCCATCCGCGACGCAGGGCTTGTGCTGGAGGTAGCCCGGACTGAGATACTCCGGCCAACGATCAAACTCGCGCTTGACGATGATGTTCTCGTAGAAGTCCAGCACCAACGTGCGGTTGTTCTCTTCCTGCTCGCTGCCGACCGGCCCCGTGATAACGCTCGGCATCATGCCTCCCTCGATTGTCCGCCGGCTTCGTCGCCTTCGCGCTCGTAGGCCTTGTCGGTCATTCCCGAGGAAAAGTGGAAGATGGGTCGGTCGGCCCGTGTGATTCTCATAGGGCAGTGATGAGTGCCGGCGGGTATATGGACCAGGCAGCTCTCCGTGAGCAAGTGGCGCTCGTCCTCGATCCACAGCTCGCTTCCGTCAAGGTACGCCATGGCCGAGTGCATGTCCGGTGGGTCCTTCTCTTCGTACCCGTGCTCCTCCGCCAGCGCCTGAGTGATGATGTACTTAGCGTATTTCGATTCGCTCATGTCGTTCACACCTTTCTATAGGATGTCGAGGCCACCGTCGACCGATAGCACGTTTCCAGTGATGAACGAGGCTTCATCGGAACAGAGCCAAAGGACGACCCGGGCCACGTCGTCCGGCTCACCCAGAAGTTCCATGGGGGGGGCTGCAGGCCCCTCACCGGGTTCGGCCGAAGCGCAGGCGCTCAGCATGCGGTCGCACATGCCGGTCGCTTTGATCGGTCCCGGACACACCACGTTCACCCGGATGCCCATGTCCTTGTTCTCCAGAGCAGCCACCTTGGTGAGGGCGATCTGCCCCGCCTTGCTGGGGCTATAGGCGCCGAAGCAGGCTTTCGCGTGCAAACCGGCGGTGGAAGCCGTGTTGACGATCGCGCCCGCACCTTGCTTTCTCATCTGTTTGATCTCGTGCTTGAGGCAATGGAAGACGCCCTTGAGGTTGGTATCGACCACAATGTCCCAGTCGGTCTCTGTGACATCGGTCAGCGGTGCGAAGGGGATGGTCACTCCGTCGGGGCCGACACCGGCGTTGTTGAAGGCGAAATCGACGCGCCCGAACGCTGCCACGGTGGCAGCGATCATGTCCTCGACCTGGGACTCATGCGCAACGTCGCACTGGACGAAGATCGCTTCGCCGCCCAAATCTCTGATCTGCTTCACGGTCTCCTCCGCGGCGGCAACGCTGCGGCGGGTCACCACGACGACCTTGGCGCCTTCCCGTGCGAACCTGAAGGCCGTCTCTCTTCCGATACCCGAGGCGCCGCCCGTGACGATGGCTACCTTCCCGGCGATCCCTATGGTCATGTTAGTCATTCCTGTGCTTGGGGTTTGATGGCATATCGGTCAATGGGCACCGGTTCGCTTGAAGTCACCATCTCTCCCTCCTTCTCTTCAAGCAGGAGCCATTTGAGCCAATTCGGGTCGTTCCGAGTGGGGTGGTCCTCGCGCAGGTGCCATCCGCGGGACTCTGTTCTAGCGAGCGAAGCCCTGTAGAACATCTCGGCGCATAAGGCCATGGCACGCGCTTCATGCGCCGCCGCAAGGTGATGCGGGTCTGGCGCAACCAGGTTCGCGGCGCGGGCCTTGGCGGCCAGCACCAGTTGAAGGGCTGCTTCCATGCGCTCTTTGCTCTTGTATATGGAGTACCCGATCGGTGCTATCGCTGCCTGCACCTCGCGAACCAAGTCAATCGGCGGGATGCCGGGCTGTCCCCTTCGTGCGCGTTCGGCCGGTGCGAACACCTCCGCTCTGCGTGCTTCCGCGAGAGCGAGGTCCGGGGCGACTGAAGCCATCCCCGTGGCATACTCCAGGGCGGCGGCACCGGCTCGCACGCCCATCCACACGGACGAGGTCAGGGCCTTGCCCCGGATCCGTCCCGGTGAGGCGGGGACGGCGCCCGCCATGGCCGACCCGCTCGCCACCGTGTTGCCGGCGGCGAAGAGTCCCGCAACGGTGGTCGCCATCCGGTGATCTACCCTGACAGGTGACAACTCACCGACTATTGCCGGGAACACCTCCGACACGGGGCCGCGGCCGTCGGCACCCTCCACCTTGGATAGCAGCAGGGCCCAGAAGGCCTCCGACTTGGGTCGCTTCCACAACTCCGGCGCGTCGTCGCCATGTCCGCCCTTCTCGCTGTGGCGGGTCGTGTTCTGAAGCAGCCAGTTCTCGTCGTTGTGCGTAACCAGCGGGCCGTTGCCGGCAAGCATTTCGCGATACCACACCGCGCCCGTCATTGCATCGATGTCGGGGGCGAACTGCCCCCGCCACTGCCTGGAAAGGTTCTCACCCTTCGCGTTGTACAGGGCGTCTTCAGCTCCGACAAGGGGTTCCTTGCTTCNNGCCGAACTCGGCGTTCCTCATCTGAGCACCCGCCCGATAAGCAGCCGCGACCCCATCGCCGCGGGCGCCGTTCCACATTGAGAGGATGCGGTAGCTCTGAGCTCCCGTGGCGAGGATCACCGCTCTCGCCCGGAACAGGTGACAGCCGCCGTCCACGAGACTGAAGCCGATCGCTCCGCACACACGTGCGTCGCCCGTGCCGGCGTTCTTGAGCAGGTCGACGATCATGGTCTTGTCCTGGAAGACGACGCCGAGCTTCTTCGCGTAGCGCTGCGCCTTCATCTGCGTGTCGATCTCGGCGCCGGCGAGGCGCCAGGGCAGACCTGGCTTGAACCCGACCGTCGCGAGACTCCCGTCAGCCGCACGACAGAAGGTCCCGCACCATGAATCAAGCTTCTCGATGGTGGCCAGGGATTCGCGCGCAAACTGCTCCAGTAGTTCCTGGTCCTCAAGAAACATGCCGATGTTGTGCGTGTGATAATCCAGGAAGGCTTCGATGGAATCCCGGGGGCCAAGGTGCATGAAGACACCGGCCCCTTTGTTCGCCTGCCCGGCCCAGCCGCTCGTGTTCTTCTCCACAACAAGGACCTTCGTTGCTGGTGCCTGCTCCTTGACCGCTATCGCGGCAGCCAGACCGGCGATTCCACCTCCCACAACGAGGATGTCGGCTTCTGAAACGGTGCCGAGTCCTTCCAGGGCTGTTGTCGGCATTCGCACTCCCATCAGATGCGGTGGGAGGAATCGTGCTCGAGTGCCGACGGGAAAGGCTTATCCCAATCCACGATCACCCGAACGACCTGCTTCGGACAGTACAACTCACACAGATTGCACTGCACGCAGTCCTCTGGATAGGCAACGATCGGCAGTTTCTTGACCTCGTCCCACCGAAGTACGTCGACGAAGCAGGCCTTGTAGCAGGTCTTGCATCCGTCGCAACGCTCGAAATCAATCTCGATTCTATTCATCGCGATATGGAGCGCGCACTATCTTGGCGTGCACTTCTTTCTGTGGGGTGCCAGGCGTTCCCCAGACTACTCTTGTTTCTCCTCCCTACACGGCCCTCTCCTTCTCGATGAACGCAAGTGAAATCATCGCATTGCACTAGTAGCTGACATTGCGCCTCACGGCGATGCCTGTGGTCCTCCCGTCCGCCAGGAGGCTGCTGAAAAACGAAGNNCTTCCTGCGTCCTTCTCTCGCGCGCGGCGATCGTGCCCTGACGGCGCAGCGTCGTTCTTCACCAGCCTGCTGGGACTTTGTGCGCGCGATGCCGGGGCCTTAGCGACTAGAACGTTGTTCACGGGTAGAATGGTGTGTATCTCCGTTCGCTGGGCGCCTACAGCTTCCCGAATTCGTCCACTGCCTCGCGGAGGGCGTGAAGGTTCTCGGGCCGAGCTTCATCCGGGATCCCTACGTTCCCATCGAGAATGAGTGCGCCGGTGTCGCCGAACAGGTCGATCAGCCGCTTCACGTCGTCCTTGACTTCTTGCGGCGTGCCGGTGCACATGAGCGAAGAAGGAACGTTGCCCCAGAAGCACATGACCTCGCCGCATATCTCCTTGAATCTCTTCCGGTCGACGTGATCAAAGTGCGCGGCCACCTTTCCCGCCGGCAGCTCCGCAAGATACTCCAGGCGCGAGGAGTAGCCACCTTCGAACAGAGGCATGGGGGTGATTCCGGCATCGATCAGGGCCTCTATCAGACGTTTGAAACCCGGCCAGTAGAACTTCCGGAAGTCCTCGTCACGCATGAAGTTGTCTGCTCCCCGGTGCATTGGTATGAAGACGCGGGGGTTGCCGCTCGCGCGTGCCGCCTCAATCGCCGTCGCGATCGTCATGGGTTCCATCAGTTCGACCGCTCGGAGCAGCTTTTCGGGCTGGCGATACAGGTCGATACTGCTCCCCTTTAGACCGCGAAGGAAATCCGATACGACGTCGAATGCCGGCACGGTGATGCCGACCCAGCCGAACGGGTAGCCGAGGGCTTTCATTTCCTGGATGTGGGCATCCAGCGCGGCACTGCTGGCATCAGCGGCGTCGGCGAGGCGCAGGAGTGACTTGAGTGCCTGCCTCAGAGCCGGTTGGGCCAACACCTTTCCAGCGCCCGCCAAGAGCTGGGTGCCGCAGAACCAAAAGGCAGGCGGTAACGGTCCACCGAAGCCGCCGAAGTTGGCCGCGATCCTGGGAAACAGTTTCGTAGTCGTGAAACGGCTGGGGTCGCTAAGAAACTCGTCGTACTCGTCCTCGGCCATGTACTGCTTCTCGACGAACTGGTAGGGAACGTTGTCGGGAAGGGTCCCACCCGGCCATTCTATTTGGACCGAACCCATAGCTTCCAGCGCGAGCGACGACATGATGCCGTTGGGCACAGCCAGGTCCCAGCCGAATTCAAGGACCGCCTTCTTGCAGCTTTCGCACCGTAGAGCGTCGTCATAACCGGCGTCTCGGTCGCTAATGCCCTGCTGTCTCGTGGAGAAGTAGTGAACAATGAGCGGCAGAACCGGCACCCGGTCCGGCTTCCGCAAGGCAACAATGTCGTTGAAACGCTTTTCGCGTTCGTCATAGAGCTGCTGAGGAATCGGGGCCATGCCACGCTCGTTTGCGAACGATGCCTCTAGGGTTTCTGGATCTCTCATTGCTGGGCCGATCCGGAGGCTTTCCCAAAGTACCCTTCGCGCACGCGATCGTTGAGACGGAGGGCATCAGATGTTCCCGACAAGACAACCCTTCCGTTCTGAAGTACCAACCCGTGATGCGCGAGATCAAGGGCGAGCTCGGCGTTCTGCTCCACCATGAGCATGGTCAACCCGTCCCTGTTGAGTTGAGCGAGGGTTTCGAAGATCCGCTCCACGACCATTGGAGCAAGGCCCATAGACGGCTCATCGAGAAGAAGGAGATCGGGCTTGCCCATGAGAGCGCGTCCTATGGCCAGCATCTGCTGCTCGCCTCCAGACAGGGTACCGGCGGCTTGATTTCTCCGTTCGCCTAGAATCGGGAACAATTCATAAACGTAGCGAATATCCGCGTCAATCGACGAACGCGGGCCACGACGAGCGGAGGCCCCGACCACCAGGTTGTCCCGCACTGACAGCGTTGCAAAGAGCCTTCGCCTCTCCAGCACCTGGCAGAGGCCCTGGGCGGTGATCCTGTTGGCATGCTGGCGGGAGATCTCCCGACCTTGGTACACGATTGAGCCCTCGCTGGGGCGCAGGAGACCCGAGATAGCGTGAAGAAGCGTGCTCTTGCCCGCTCCGTTAGCCCCCAAGATCGCCATGATCTCGCCTCGGCGGACCGTGAAGGACACGCCATTCACAGCCTGGACGGGCCCGTAGGCCACGCCCAGACTGTCGACGACGAGCATCTCCTCGGCCTCCGCGCATGATCCGTCGATGGACCTGTCGGTAGCGCACAGGTCGGTGCGCGCAGTGCCCACTCCCAGGTAAGCCTCGATGACGCACTCACTGCAGCGAACCGCTTGGGGGGCACCATCGAAGATCAGCTTTCCGTGGTCGAGAACGTACACATGGTCCGAAATGCCCATGACCAGCTCCACGTCGTGCTCGACGAGAAGGACCGTGACTCCCGAGTCTCGTATGCGGGCGATCTGCTCCACGAGATGGGAACGCTCACCTGCGTTCATTCCGGCTGCCGGCTCGTCAAGCAGCAACATCCGGGGCTTGGAGGCCAAAGCGCGGGCTATCTCAACCAGTCTCTGTCGGCCATACGGGAGGCTGGCAGCAGGCAAAGCGGCACTGTCCGCCAATCCTAGGAATTCGAGAACGGCCATGGCCTCGTCTCGGGAAGCGCGCTCCTCCCGACGTTGGTAGGGAAGCCCGAGGCCACACGCCCAAAGCCCGGACCGTTCATGCCGATGGCGCCCCACAAGAACGTTTTCCAGGACGCTCATGTTCGAATAGATCCGGAGATTCTGGAAGGTTCGGGCCAGACCCAACCGGGCCGTGTCCGCCGTCGTTACTTTCGTCACGTCTTCGCCGGCGAACGTCACCCGACCGGCGGCGAGTCTCTGGAGGCGGCTCACCGCGTTGAACACCGTGGTCTTGCCCGCGCCGTTGGGCCCGATCAACGCGACGATCTGTCCTTCTCTCACCTCCAGGGACACATCGTCTACTGCCTTAAGGCCGCCGAAACGCACCGAGAGCCCATCGGCACGAAGCAGCGGATCAGCAGAAGCATTCGATCCACGCTCGGGTGCCCGAACCATCCGCGCGTCGCTCGGATCCTCGTCTTGCACGTTCCTCGCGACGTCCCGCTGCTCGCCCGAGGCGCTTGCCGCACCAGTGGGCCCAGCCGCAGTCCGCCTTCGGAACCATCCGACCAGTCTTGCTCGTTGATCCGGCCGCAATGCAAGCCCGGCGGGAAAGAAGATGAGTAGAAGGATCATGACCACCGCGTAGGTCACACCGCTGTACCCGTGCTGGATGCTGGTGAACCCGTAGAGCACCCACGTCATCACCACCGCGCCCACTATCGCGCCCCAAGCGGAGCCGACCCCGCCCACGAGCATCATGACGATCGGCAAGACAGCCGCAGAGAAGGTAAACGAGTTTGGTGATACCGCGTTGATGATGAAGGCGAACAGGCCGCCCGCCAGGCCACAAAGAACAGCGCTCGTGACGAAAGCCAGAAGCTTCCAGTTTGCTGTCCTCACCCCAAGGGTGTCGGAAGCCAGCTCGCTGGTCGCGATAGCCCTGAGTGCCCGTCCAAACCTGTGCTTGAGCGCCCGCGAGACGAAGAACAGAATAAGGATGGCAATGACCCAAACCAGATAGTACTTGCTGAGAGAGGACTGAAAGCTGAAGCCCAGGATGCGCAGGGGAGGAATCGGGGCAAACCCGTTCGGACCGCCGGTGACGCCGCGCAGTTGAATCACCATCACCAGGACTATCTGCCCCAAGCCGATCGTGGCGAGAGCCAAGTAGAAATACCTGAGCTTGAGCACGGGCCTCCCCACGATGAGGGCAACCGCACCGGCTGCAAGCGCTCCGAGGACAAGACAGGCGAGCGTGGGCCACGAAAGCTTCGTGGCCAGGAGCCCCGTGGTGTATGCGCCAATGCCGTAGAAAGCGGAGTGGCCGAAGGAGAGTTGCCCGGCTTGGCCCAAGATGATCACCACGGCAAGGGTCAGGATGGCGTATAGGCCGGCGGTCGTCATGACGGAGAGGTTGTAGGCGGTGCCGGCCACCAGCGGCCACGCGAGCAGGCACACCACGAGGAGCCCCTTGGTAAGGCTGCCCCGACTAAATCGGGCAGACCCGGCCAGAGGCGAGCCCCTCATCGGGCCTCTCCCTCAATGGTCGGTGTGCCCAAGAGGCCCTGCGGCCTAAGGTACAGGACCGCGATGAGGATGACGAAAGCGATGGCATCCTGATAGCCGGTCGGAAGCCAGCCTGTTGCAAAGGACTGGATGATGCCTAGGGTGACTCCGCCCACCACCGCCCCAAGCGTGGAACCCCATCCTCCCAGGATGGCCGCTACAAACCCGCTCAGAGCGAATGCGCCACCAGAGAGATACGTCGTCGGAGTGATGTTGCTGATTGCGATCCCACCCACTGCCCCGATGACAGCCCCGATGCCAAAGGCAAGGAGGATCATCGTTCCGGTTGACACCCCACAGACCGCTGCGGCCCCTGGATCTGACGCAGTGGCCGTCATCTTCTTGCCAACCCGGGTCCGTACCGTGAAGAACCAGAGGGCCAAGACTATGACCAACATTATGCCGACCACCCACAGACTCTGAACGGGTACGTACAGGCCCCCGACGGACAGGGGTTTGCGATCGATGAATGGAGGCAAGGCAAGACCGTAGCCACCCCACTGAAGCAGGGCCAAGTTCTCAAAGAGGATGCTAAGCCCGATTGTGGCCAGGATGACTGATACCAGGGAGATCGTGACCAGGCGCCGAAGAACGACCCAGTAGAGGGCCAGGCTGAGGGCGGCCACCAAGACGACAGCGATAAGACCGGAGAGCCAGTAAGGGTAGCCAAGCGTTCGCACGAATGAGTAGCAGAGCAGCGCGCCCAGCATCACAAAGCTTCCCTGCGCCATGTTGACTATCCGAGAAGTGCGGTAGATGGTCACATAGCCGAGAGCGACCAGAGAGTAGATACTGCCCATCGTGATTCCCGTGACGAGCAATTGAATGACCTTGACCACAGTCTCTCCCGTCTGGGACTTTTACGAGAACCCAAGTGCTCTGTAGGATGGTCTCCCGCGCCTTCCGCCCGTCAAGTTTCAGCCAGATAGGCGCGGGAGACCAAAAGGGCTGCAGCTACTTCAGTATCGTGACGTACTCGAACTTACCGCTCTTGACTTGCAGCAGAACCATCTGACCGGTCTGGATGCCCTCGTTCGGGTTTTGATCCGAGAGAGTGACTAGGCCGACGGTGGTCTGCAGGTTCGTAAGGTTGTGGAGAGCTGCACGGACTTTCTCGCGGTCGGTCCCGCCGACCTTGAGCGCGGCCGCCATGACGCAGACGAAGCTCGCCCCGTCAGCTGCCAGGCTATTCACGGGAGTGTTGAACTTCTTGGTGAAGGCATCCGTGAACTTGAGCTGAAGCGCTTTGACCGCCCAGTCATCCGGCAAGGACTGCGCGACCGGTCCGCCTCCGGTGTCCAGAACGTACAGACCTTCAACACCCTCGGCGCCTCCGATGGCGATTGTCGCCGGGTTATCAGCGACCGGGCTGCCGAACATGGGCACGGTCACTCCGCGGTCCCGCAACTGTTTGTACAGAACAGGCGTATTGACCGGGGTGCCCATGAGCAGAACCCCGTCCGGCTTGAGGGTGTTGTACGTTTCCATGAACTTGTTCACGATGGGCTGGAAGTCGGACTGATCAGGAGCGAAGGTGTCGGGCATCTTCGTAATGGTGATGCCCTGGTTCTTCGCAAGTTTGACGGCGACGTCGACCGGCTCTTGGTTGGAGGTCAGCACGTCGGAGAGCGCGACTACGTTCTTGAGACCGGCGTACTTGAGTTCTTTTACGATAGCGTCCCCCAGGACGTTGTTGCTCGGGTCCGAGAACACGGTCCACTTGGAGGGCGACGTCTTTTCGGCGGCTATCAGCTCAAGCGAGGCAGGGCTTCCGATCACGCCGGGTATCTGTTGGGCCTCGGCCACACCCCGGGCGGCCGGAGTGATGGAGTTGAAGAAGGGCCCGATGATCCCGACGATGCTTTTGTCGGCAGCGAACTTCTGGATGATGGCGGTCATCGCTTGGACGTCTGACTGGTCGTCTTCGAGCACAAGCTGGAGAGGCCGTCCATTGATACCGCCCTCAGAGTTGATCAAATCCGCCATGGCGTTGGCGCCGTTGGCCATGTCTGATCCGCCGGCGGCGGCCGCGCCGGTCATTGATGAAAGGAGACCTATCTTGATGGGCTCTCCGGTGGCGGGACCAGCTGTCGACATGCTGGTCGACGCTGGGGTAGTTTCAGTAGAGCTGGCCGCCGTGGTGGCGGTCGAAGCCGAGGTAGCGGTTTCGCTCGACGCCGTGGACGAGCTAGCTGGCGAGACTGTTGTAGTAGTACTTGACCCGCCGCAAGCGACGGCAACCAGGGAGATCAGCAGGATGAGTACTCCCACGCCCACAATAACGAGCGCCCTCTTCATAGCCTTCTCTCTTTCCCGACCCGAGAGGTCGGACTCCCGATGCAGTGACTACTTCCGGAACTTGTGACCGCGCGATACATACCTCCTCCCCAACCCTCTGCCCCAACCGTCAGCCGCGGTGTAGCCAAAGTCCATGGCGGCGGTGGCACTTCGCCACATCTGCGCAACGCGAGCCACCTCGATTACGCTGGTGCACAGTCCAAACACTCGATAGCGAAGGCGATACCGACTGTTCATTCAGAGACCTCCCCTAATGCTCCCTGTCTGCGCTGCAATGCCGGTTCCCGGCTCAGTACGACCACGCCTCGAGGTGCTCCGCGGGGAGCGTTGCCTTGAAGGCGTCCAATTTGGCTCCGCCCTTGCCTGTGATGACTGCGAGGCCGGCAGCCCTCTCGACGTATCCCATGTATTCGAGCTCCTCGATGAGCAACTCGACCATCACCGTCCCGAGCGGCGGATAGATCTCCTCTCTCTCGGCCTGGGTGAAGACGCCGAGGATGCCATCGACAGTTACGCCTCCGTTCTTGCGGACCTTTTCTAGAATCGCCATCTGCCTCCTGAAGTACGGTGTCGCGTAACCTTTCTCGCTGAGGTCGAAGGCCTCCAGCCTGACGACCATGGACGTCCTCGTGTCGGGACAGACGACCCCAGGTTGCTGGGCGATGCTCCAGGTCTCACTCGGCGGCCAAGTGAAGGCTCCGGGCGGTGCGAGGGTGGCCATGTCGTGCCCGGGTGGGGTGATCGTCTCCAATATGTTCCTGAACCCCAGACCGTCGTGCTTCGCCTGTTCCGGGTCTGCAACACCGTTGCCGCAGTACCAGAAGGGACAATACGAAGCCCACTCGACGTAGCGGGGGCCCGCTTGGTGCAGGGCGATCATCTTCGGGATGACGGCCCCCCAGAGATCCGGGCATAACCGGCCGTGGAAAGCCTCTCCGTCGAAGACCACGTGGTCCCCCGGGATATGCCCGAAGTGGCACGGGTAGACGTCGATGTCGCCGAGAGGACCGATGATGGTCGCCCTGACCTGGAACAAGACCTCTCCTAGCTCCGGGTCCGGGGGATGACCGGCAGCAGGAGGTGCGACCCGCCGAAGTGGATCTTGTGGGTC
>PMIZ01000153.1:14236-14402 GCA_003157225.1 Actinomycetota bacterium
AGGGATGGATGGGATAGTAGGGCAGCGAGCGGGTCGCATCCACCGCCCGGTGTACCGCCTTGAGCCCGCCTGAGCTGACGAGTTGCCGGTTGCCTTCCGGGTCCACGTCCACCAAGTCGGCGAACCAGTTGGTGTCATCGCTGTCGAGGGACGCGAAAAGGTTGAG
>PMIZ01000140.1 GCA_003157225.1 Actinomycetota bacterium
CAAGAAAGGTGTTGAAACAGCGCAGACGTAGGCCGCGGCCGCGCCCGGGCTCCCGGTCCACCTTATCGGGCTGACTTCGTTTGGCTCGCCTAACCTGAGGAGTTGAATTTTGGAAGTTCGTATCTCACGGGCCTCTGCAGTTGTGGTGCAACACGTCCCTGCTTCCCTAGCGGACTGGTTTATGGAATGGCAGCGCGGCGTCACTGGGGCGGCCGAGAGCTTTGTCGGGTATAGCGGCACCGATGTATACCCTCCGGGCGACAACGGGCGGGATGAGTGGGTGGTACTAATCCACTTCGACGACGAGAAGTTGCTGCAGGAGTGGCTGGACTCGCCAGTTCGAGCCCAGTGGGTGGAGAAACTCCAGGCGCAGGTCGGGGACTTCGAGCTGAAAGCGCTGCCGGGCGGTTTCGGCCCCTGGTTCGCCGGCCAAACCACGGGCCCTGCCCCGCCTCCCTCCTGGAAAATGGCCTTGACGGTGCTTCTTGGCTTATATCCTACCGTCATGCTGCTTACTCTCTTTCCCGGGCCGCACATAGAGCCCCTGGGACTGGCGGTGGCCATGCTGATCGGCAACGCACTGAGCGTGTGCATTCTCCAGTGGGCCGTGATGCCGGCGCTGAACATGGCGCTCGCCCCATGGCTCATGGCCAATTCAGAAAAACAGACGGCTATCTCGGTCGGTGGAGTCTTTCTGATCCTCGTCCTCCTGGTCGGCCTAGCCTTCGTATTCCGCCAGATTACAGGATAGAGGAACCCGGAGCGTGATGCACAGGTGATCGGCGTGGGTGCTATTCCGAATTAGTGGGTGGTTCACATTATAAGGGAACGGTGGTCTAACATGGATCTCAACACGNNAAGGAACGGCGGTATAACATGGATCTCAACACGGTTTCTGAAGTGGCTCGTCCCTCAATCAGGGATGAGATCCCCAACTGGCGTGACTCAGATGCCTGGCTGGCCGGCGGAACGTGGCTTTTCTCTGAACCGCAGCCTGGTGTGAGCCGGCTCATCGATCTGGAGGGGCTTCGCTGGGAACCGCTGCTAGTCAGCGAGACCGGTCTTGCAATTGCCGCGACATGCACGATTAGGCAACTCGACGCCTTCGTGGCGCCGGTAAATTGGACCGCGACTCCATTGATCCGTCAGTGTTGCCAGTCTCTGATGTCATCGTTCAAGATCTGGAATACCGCCACCGTCGGAGGCAATCTCTGCATGTCCCTGCCGGCCGGCGCCTTGATCTCCCTGACTACGGCCCTCGAAGGCGTTTGCACGATCTGGCAGCGGGACGGCGGCGAGCGGCGTGTGCGGGTCCTGGATTTCGTCACAGGTGTTCAACAGAATGTCCTTGGACCGGGCGATCTGCTTCGGAGCATCGAGTTGCCTGCATCTGCCCTTCACAAGCAAACGAGCTTTCGCCGAGTGTCGCTGACGCATCTAGGCAGGTCCTCTGTGTTGCTGATCGCCACTTTGTGCCCGCTTGAAGGGAGTTTTGCCCTGACCGTTACCGCCGCCACATTGCGACCAGTTCAGATCGAGTTTCCCCAGGTCCCCGCTGCCGATGAGCTCCAAAGCAAGCTTCGCGAAGCGATCCCGGATACTTTGTACCTGGATGACGTTCATGGAACCCCTTCGTACCGCAAACATATGACCTTCTATTTCGCCGAAGAGATCCGCAGTGAACTGTCGGCCGGAGGTGGCTCATGAATTATCACGTGAATGGCAGAACGTTCTCCACCGAGCCCCGGCCCGGGCAGTGCCTGCGCACATTTCTGCGGGACTTGGGGTGGCTCGGAGTAAAGAAGGGATGCGATGCGGGCGATTGCGGAGCTTGCACAGTCTGGCTCGATGGTGTTCCCGTCCACAGTTGCCTGGTGCCGGCATTTCGCGCTGAGGGGCGACAGGTGACGACGATCGAGGGATTGGCCGCCGATGGGGAACTCCACCCCGTGCAGCAGGCGTTTATCGCCGCACAAGGTTTCCAGTGCGGTTTCTGTACAGCCGGGCTGACCATGACCGCGGCCACTCTCAACGAGGAAGACCGCAAGGACCTGCCTCGCGTGCTCAAGGGCAATCTCTGCCGCTGTACCGGATACCACTCGATCGAGGATGCGATACGCGGAATCAAGGCGATTGAGGAACCGCAGCCGGGGGAGGCCTTCGGCAGCAGCATCGCGGCGCCGGCATCTGCAGCGATCGTCACTGGACGCGAGCGGTATACCCTCGATGTGCACATGGACGGACTGCTGCACCTGAAACTGCTCCGATCGCCTCACGCGCACGCGCGGATCCAGTCTATTCGCAAGGAAGGTGCGCTGGCGACGCCCGGGGTCTATGCGGTCTTCACGTGGGAGGATGTCCCGCGGCTGCTGTTTACAGCGGCCAATCACGACGATTATCACTCCGACCCCAACGACACTTACATTCTGGACAACGTGGTCCGTCACGTGGGCCAGAGCGTCGCGGCCGTGGTGGCGGACAGCCTGGGAGCTGCAGAGGAGGGATGCCGCCGCCTGGAGGTGGACTATCAATTGCTGCCGGCTGTTTTCGATCCAGAGGAAGCGATGCACGCCGGCGCGCCGGTTCTCCACGACAAGGGTGCGGAGTCCCGTATCCAGCGGCCGGGCCGAAACATCCTGCTCGAACTCCACGGCGGCGTCGGCGATGTCGAAGCCGCTTTCGCGCAGGCGGATGTCATCCACGAAGCGACCTATTCGCCGCACCGCGCCCTGCATGCTCATCTCGAGACGCACTGCACGATCTCGTGGATCGACGAAAATCAACGTCTGAA
>PMIZ01000041.1 GCA_003157225.1 Actinomycetota bacterium
CTACCTCGCGCTCTCGGTGCCCGGGGGTACCTCGACGTCCTGATTGGGCGACTTGCCGACCGTCCGTCCGGCGAGCGGCACGTCAACCTACGGGGTCCTCCTACTGAAGCGGGCATTTGCATGTTCGGCCAGCTAACACCGGTAGGAAGGACGCATCGAGGTCGGGACATCGAGCGCGAGAACCAGTACGCTCAGCTGGTGGGAGCCATCGAATTCGCCGGCAAGTGCTATACGTTTGAGAAGGGAGCTTCAAAGGCGACCGACGACCAAGTCCTGGCTCGCCTCCTCGATCTGAATCAGGCCAGAACTGACGCGGCTAGCACAGCGGCCGAAGGCACGGTATGACGCCGATCTCTTGGGTAATGCCAGCAAGTGTCTACGAGGACATGGTGGCGTGCCTCCTAAATCATCTGAACTCAGAGACGCGGAGGATCGACGGCTCGGGCGGAGATGGCGGACGAGATGTGCAATTCGAGTTGCCCGGGGGCCTTCATGTCTTCGAGCTGAAGTCCTTCACCGGCCGCATGGGCAAGGCTCAAAAACCGCAAGTCGAACGATCCCTCGAAAGGGCGGCAAAGCTCAATCCGATTCGCTGGGAGCTGATCGTCCCGATTGATCCAACACCTGGCGAGCTTGCTTGGTTCAAGGGCTTGGCTGCCAAATACACGTTCTCCATCGAGTGGCGCGGAAAGACCTGGCTCGATACCCACTTCGCGGAGCGGATGTTCATCTGGCGCTACTTCTGCGAAGGAGCCAAGGCTGAGGTCCTCGACCTTCTGATCGTGATGCAGAAGGAGCAGGCGGGGCTGGCGAACGGCATGCCGGATGTCATCGACCGAATGCGGGCGCTCGCCGATCGTGGTAACGAGCTTGATCCCTTCTACAGATTCAAGCTGGAATTCGACGGCCCCAGGACCAAGATCAGCATCATCCCGAGGTATGAGGGTGCCCTCCAGGACCGCCCGATCACAACTCACGTTCAGTTCCAATTCGACACAAAGACACCTGAGGGCAAGGCCAAGTTAGAGGAGCTCAGACTCGCCTACGACTTTGGACTCCCGGCCGAGATAGGCGGGGACTTCATCACCAGTGCCGAAATCGACGCACCAGCTGGGCTGGGAGGATCCCTCACTCCAAGTCACATTTCGCTCGGCCCCGGCCACTCTCCCGGAGCCGAGCCCATCGAAGTTGACTTCCTCGCCGTCGACACTGCGGGTGAGGTCGTGGAATCCCTCACGATCACCATGACGCCAGACAACATTGGCAACAAGGGCGTCATCATGAGTGGTCGGGACCGGAGCGGATTGGTGCGAGCGGAGGTCACCTGGTCCATCGATCCAGTGCCAGGTAATACGAGCTTGAGCTTCGACTCGGGACCTTTTGTCCCTCACGAGCTACTTGGCACGGCGCGGCTCCTTGCCGCTCTTTGTGCGCCTAACAGAATGTCCCTTCGCACGGCTGACGGAATGCTCTCGACTCAGCCAAGCCCTTGCCCTGAGGAGCCACTTCTAGACCAAGCGTTTGCGAAGTTCCTGTCGAATCTCGCCATGATCCAGGCCGACACGGGCCAGATTAGTCAGGTGGAATGGAAATTCGAGCTCGGGGACTTTTCCAATGCCGCCGCTGGCGCTGCGATGATTCGCGGCGACGAGGCCTCCCAGCCTTGGGACAATCTGGTTCTGACATGGGATGAGTCGCCCACCGGCGATAAGCGCCACCAGCTTGCGAACGGCCCAGTTCACTTCGCCGCCGACATCATCGGCCCGGCCGTCGTTCGGATCTGCGGGCAGGAGTATCAGATCGGTCGGAAGCGCCACATCGAAGCCGTGGGGCGACTCGACCCGGAGTTCGTCGAGCTGCTCAATAGCGGGGCGGCAGTTACCCGAGCCCAGCTTCACCCCGAGCCAGGGACTCTGTTGAAAATCCGAGTCATCGAGGAATAGGGATGCCCGACCTTCTAATTCCACGAACCGCTCGGTCGACATGTTCCGCTCAACGCCGTTCGCATTTCGTTGATTTAGCCAAGCGTATTAGGAACCGCCTGAACTCTGTTCCGTTTGGCCCAGCTTCTGGATTCACCGGTGCGTGGAGAGAAGCATCAGCAGGACGGACAGAGCGAAGAAGATCAGAGCAATCGTTGCAGCAGCCGCGGTAAACCCCAGCCCTCAGCCGAAGCCTTGCACGAAGTGATAATTGAAGCCTGGGAGCCCCAGGCGCTGCTCGTGCCTCTCGACCGTCGCGACAAAAGAGTCGATTGCCATTTCACTCCCTTATGGTGAGGATCTGCGACGCGACGTTCGAGAACCGGACTATTCCTCCTCGAACCCCTGGGACGTGAACTTCAGGGATTGGGCGTTTGCCGTGACCGTACGGACCACCTGGTCCGGCGCGCCGTCGGGGAGAGTGGCTTCGATCTCTATGGTGACCGTCACTCTTGCGCCGGGGAGGCCTTCGAGGTGAGCGACGACTTCTTCTGCGATTTGGCCAGCGTCGCGGCCAACGCGGGTGGAGTTGAGGCGAGCGCTGCCATGAAAGCGACGTAACCGGCGCACGGCGGGCGGAGGTGGAGGCGTCGGCTCACCCGCTCCCGGCCGCGTGACGGAGCTGGGGCCAGTCGTTAGCCGATCGTCGACGGGCTTGCGGTCCGCCTCGATTTGGCGAGACGCCACGTCCGGCCTGACCACCAACCCCGGGGCGCCCACTTCGGGAAGCGGAACCTGCTGCCCAGCGCGCAGACCGCGATATCTGCCAGCGGTCTCGTCGAAGGAGTCGGCATAGCCGAAGGTCTCGTCCCAGGTGAGCAGCCCGAGACCGGCCTCCACGGCCCGGTCCACGACGGATGGCCCGGACAACCGCGGCAGGTACGGGTACCGAGCGAAGTCCTCCTCGAGCTGCCGGACGGCCACATGGTCGCCTCGCCACAACGGCACATCGTCCATGTGCTTGCGGAGGATGGTCGGGGCCAGCGCCGGGATCAGCGACTCGTCACGCTG
>PMIZ01000213.1 GCA_003157225.1 Actinomycetota bacterium
CTTCAGCTTCATCCCTTCCGTCCCCACGAGGCTGCTCCCATGCTCCCGGATCTCTCCCCGGAGACCCGGGCACTCGTGTGGGGGCTTCTCGGCGGGACGCCCATGTACCTGTCTTGGTGGGACTCGGGAGGTTCGATCGAGGAGAATCTGTCTCAGCTTCTCTGCCGCCCCGGAGCACCCCTGCTCACTGAAGGTCAGCTCGTGCTGGCGACGGAGGCCGACATGGGAGGCCTTGCGGAGCGCATCCTCCGCGCGATCGCCGCGGGTCGCACCAAGTACAACGAGATCGCCGACTCGGTGGGCTCCGAGCCAGCCCGGACTCTGGACCGGCTGGTGGACCTGCGCATGGTGGAGCGAGTGATTCCCGTGACCGAGGATCCCGCTCGCACCCGCAAACGTATCTACCGCGTAGCCGACAACTTCCTCGGGTTCTGGCTCGGATCGGTGGAGCGGTATCGCTCGGAGATAGAACGCGGTCTCGGAGGTCCCATCGCCTACGTGTTGACGCAGGGGTTGGACGACGTCATGGGCGCTCCCTGGGAAGAGGCGTTCCGGCTGCACCTGCGGCGCATGGCCTCGGCAGGCAGCCTTGGGGTTGACGCGGTGGCTGTCGGCCCGTGGTGGACTGAGGGCCGGGACGCAGCGGAGATCGACGCCGTCGTGCTGAGCGGCCGCGCTAGGGAGGCTACGCTGGCTGGAGAAGCGAAATGGGCCCGCTCAGTGGACGCGGCTCGAATCGTGCGCGCACTGGAGCGCAAGGCCGAGCAGCTACCGCGGCGGCGGCAGCCTCTCACCTACGCTGTGTGCGCCCGCGGTGAGGTCACCGACGCGCCGGCGGGCACCCTGGTGGTGACCGCGCGGGACATTTTTGGCGACTGAGGAGTCCCCCAGCCTTGGCCATGTGCTGGATGGGCTGCGCGCGCGTCCTCGCTCCAGGCCTTCACAGCGTCGAATCGCCTGGGCTCCGGCTGAAGGAGTTGACAGAACGCCAACGGCCTTCCAAAGAGCGCTTCGCGCGCTGGCCGGAACCTGGGTTCCCAGACTCGGAGGCGTAGGAGGAACCGGCGGCGGCTCGGGCGGAGTGACCGGCGGCAGTGGCGGCTCCACGGGCGGAGCGATCGCGTCGCCCAGCAGATCGAGCAGGTTGTGCAGCACCTGACGCACCTAGTTCTTGCGCTGCCATAAGACCGGGGGCAGATAGGAGCGCAAAGCGGGATCGGTAGCGAGCAGACGAGCAGCCACGTCGGTGCGGGCGAAATCCTACGGAGCGGTGAGCCTGACCCGCCAAGCGTGCCGCCGCCCCTCGACGATCAGAAGAAACGAGCACGGACGCATTCTGCACATTCATGAAACAGCATGTAAAATGAATGAACACGTCCGGGAGGTAGGCAATGGCCATTCTTCAGATCAAAGGAATAGACGATGCGCTCTACGCCCGCCTCAAGCAGATGGCGGCGGAGGATAGCCGCTCTGTGAGCCAGGAAGTCCTCCATCTCACAAAGGAGTACATGGCCCGCCGGGAGGTCCAGGACGTGGACGCCAGGTCGGCGGAGGCGCTCCTGGCGCTGGCGGGCTCCTGGGAGGATGACCGAGACGCTGCCGATATCGCTCGCGAGCTCAGGGCGAGCCGGCGGAACTCAGAGCGAGCGTCGATGCTGTAGATGTACCTCCTCGATACCGACACGATTGTCTACCTGCTCAAAGGCCACCCGGAGGCAAGAAGGAACCTGGCCCTCCACACGGATGATGTGGTGGGCACAAGCGCCATCACCCTCATGGAGCTGTACTACGGGGCTTTCAAATCCCAGCAGGTCGCCGGCAATCTGGCGCGGATCCGCGCTTTGGAGAAGGGAGTCAAGATCTGGGACCTGGGCCGCGAAGTGGCTGAGGTCTTCGGTGTGCTGAAGGCCGAGTTGGAGAGTGAGGGGAACCGGCTGGACGATTTTGACCTGGCCATCGCTGCCTGCGCGCTGAGCAACGACCTCACCCTCGTCACAAACAACGAGGCGCATTTTGGCCGTGTGCGTGGTCTGCGGCTCGAGAACTGGGCGGCGGCAGCCCCAGTCTGAAGTNNCCGAGCTTCGCCACCACGTTCCACAGCACCTGGGCCGTCTCCCCGCGGGACATGGTCCCCCAGGGATCGGCGGCCGCTCCGGTCAACGGCAGACCGTCGAGCAGTCCGTTGTACTCCGCGAGGCGGGCAAGCGGACCCTGCTCGGCGTCGTAGGTATTGCCCCAGGTGTTCGCGTAGTCGGCAGGCGGCGTTGCGAGCAGCGTGGGATGAAGGTTCTGCAGGGCTCGTACGACCATGGTCACCACCTGGCTGCGCTTGACGTTGTCCCAGGGAGCGAACGAGGTGGCGCCCTTGCCCTTGATGATGCCGGCGTTGTACGCGGCGGCGACGTACTCATGCGGGTAGAGGCTGGCCGGGTCATCGACGCCGAGATCGGTGAAGGGGCAGGTGGCATCCTCGCTCACGGCGATATCGAGAGCGCCCACGATCATCTTGGCGAACTGGGCGCGCAAAACCGGGTTGTCGGGCCGGAACTCGCGGCCACTCTCCACGGTGTAGCCCCCGATGATGCCCGCGTCGGCCATGTGCTGGATGGCCTGGTAGTAGGCATGGGTGGCGGGGACGTCGAGGAAGGAGGGGGTTGCGGACGTCGCCTGCGGTGTGGCCGAGACTGCGCCTGACTTCCCGGTCTCCGCCCCGCTCACGATGGCGGTCACCTGGTAGGAGTAGGCGGTGCCGTTGGTGAGGCCGGAGTCGAGGTAGCTCGTCTGGCCGATCGCGGTCGCGTTGACCTTTGCGCCATCTCGGTAAAGGTTGTAGCCGCTCGCGCCCGTGACCGCGTTCCACGCAAGTTGCACCCGCGCGTCGCCGTGTGTGGCGGTGAGGCCGGTGGGGGCCGCTGGAGAGGGCTCATGAGCGGTGGGGTCGATGTAGCTGCCAAACTCCGCGGTCCAGTAGTAGCCGTAGGATCCGCCTCGAACAAGGCCTACGCCGATGACCTTGAAGTTGGCGCCGAGCAGGTTCGCATTGTGCACGGCTGAGTCGGACCAGCCGTCTAGTACGGCCTCCGCGTTCGTGAAACCGTATCCGCAATTCTCTGCCGTGATGGTGTCAGAGCCGTAACCGCAGGCGGCCAGGCGCTCCTGCCAAGTGGCCCCGACCGCGAACCAGTCGGACTTGACCGTGACGTGGCCCGTGAAGCCGTACTTGGCCATGTCGGAGCTGTGTTTCTGGGCGGCGTCGGTGCAGAGGTCGCTGATGAGCAGGGCCGAGAGCCCGTGGCTCTGCCGGTACTGGTTGATGAGGGCGACGAGGGCCAGTTCTTCCGGGCTGTGAGTGACTGCTGGGGCGGCAATGGTCGTGGCTGCGCTGGCCTCGGCGCCGATGGACGGAGGGGCGGCGAAGGCCGGCGCCGCCAGAAGCAGCAAGAACGCGATGAGGATGCTCAGCATCAGCGTTCGCATGGGAGTCCGCCTGGTGCCCATTTCTGACTCACCCCCGTTATTGAAGTAGTCCCGTGGAGTTACGACCGGCTCTCATGATAGTGCTGTGCAGCGGCGGGGGCCAGATGGACCGTAGTGGCGAAGGACAAAATGCCGGAGTGGGGAACAGGGTGTGCCGGGCGCCCCGGATGCTACCATCTTCGTGGCGCCTACCTCCTGGGACCCGGCCAGACGCCGAGTAGCGCCAAGCTCCAACCAAAAACCCATGGCGATTGCCCTCCAGCGGCAGGATGATGGGCGCGTAAGTCGAGCTCGGCAGCGAAACCTAGGGCATTACTGCTTGGTGTATAGTTGCAGTATTCCGGCATCAGATACGTCGGGTGGCATGCGGGCTGCGGAGGGATCATGGCGCTGACTATCAAGAACCCGGAGGTTGAGCGTTTGGCTGAGGAAGTGGCACGGCTGAGCGGTCAGAACAAGACCCAAACGGTCCGGCAGGCGCTGGAAGAGAAACGAGATCGGCTATCGCTACGCGTGTCTCACGCCGCACACGCGTCCCAGCGCCGACGCTTCCTGGAGCGGGAGATCTGGGCGGACATCCCTGACGAGTTGCTGGACAAGCCGCCTGACGACGCCCTCGACGACGAGATCCTCGGCTACGGCCCCGACGGCGTATGATCGTCGATACCTCGGCCATAGTCGCAGTGGTCCTGCGTCAGCCGGGCTTTCAAGCCGTGCTTGACTGCCTCGAGGGCGACGACCCCCTGGCCGTGGGAGCACCCACGCTG
>PMIZ01000166.1 GCA_003157225.1 Actinomycetota bacterium
TGATCGCTGGTTTCTGCGCCCCACTGGGTTGTCAACTGTTAGCATTGACCCATGGAAGGTAAGGCTGAGGGAATTGGTCCTCGGATCCTCGCGATCGTGCCTCCTCCCGATGAACAAACGGGCGGCGATCGGCGCCAAGGCCCGCAATCGGGCCTGGCTATCCCTGGATCGGGGCCCGAATAGCGTCGACCGGATGAGACGGGGTGCCTACACTCACGTAGGCGTTTCCGTCTTNNTGCCAGAGAGCCTGTGAGATTGGACTCGTTCACAATCCCTTCACAGAGCTTGCCCAAGAAGACGCCCGAATTGGCATTGGGGGCGGTTATCGGAAGGGTATAGACGACGGCGCCGGAACTCCCCGCCTTCCCCTCGTATATCGCGGCGGTGCTGGGTTTGCTGAGATCGTGCGTGATGTCGAGAACGTAGGACAGTTCCTTCTTGGTGGAGTCGTAGGTAAGGATGAAATCGGCCGTGGCCTGCGTGTTCACTTTCGGCACCGACAGAGCCCCTGTCAGGTGGGCGCTGTAGTTGCCGTTCTCCAGGGGGGCGGTGGAACTCGTGGTTGACGAACTCGTGCTCTTGCCGCCCCCCGACAGCCCGATGACCAGGGCGATCACCAACACAATGAGGCCGAGCGAGATGATTCCGAGAGCCATGCGACGGCGCTGCACCTTCTCGGCCCTCGCTTGGCGACGGCGTGCGTGTTCCCTGGCTGCGGCGTCGCGGTCCATCTCAGGTTGCATGCGAATCCCTCCGTTACTTCGGAAGTCACGTTCAGGAAGGACAGCGCTAGTGTACCTGATTGCATGCGGCTCAGGCGAATGTGCCAACCAGTCAAGACCGCTCGGCCGCGGGGAGAAACCAACGGCCGCCCGGCCCAGAGGTGCGGGGGGCCGGGCGGCCCTCGGCGACGCGGGGATCGCCGAGACGAGTGGCGGACCTTCTGGGGGGGTGGTCCGCGTGACTCCTAACGGGCAGCGTCTCCGCAGGCTACCAAAGGCGATATAAGGCCGGCGTAAGGACGAGGTCCGACGGACTGCTTAAGGGGCTATTCTTGAAGGGGAGTGTGGACGCGAGAGCTCGACTCACCAGAAGACCAGACCGGCGCGCCGGAGCAGAAGGGAGCGGCCATGTCATGGTTCACTAGCACGCTGCGGACGATGATAGGTGGCGGCCCGCGCGCCTCGCGGCCGCCCCGCTCGGCGAACGGCGCCTCGTCGTTCCATCTCACGTGGGAGCTCCCGGACCGCCCGGCTTCGGGAGCGGGCCTGGTGGAGTTCTCGGCGGTGTTGGAGGTGGTGACGCCTCCGAGTACGGAGGCCCTCTACTTTTGGGCTTTGCAGGTTGATTTCGCCGACGGCCGGGGCACGTGGGGCGGCGGTCATACCGGACTCCAATGGAACAAACGCTACCCGGAAGGCGCCGCGGTCAACTGGGGCGGCTATGCATCGGCTGAGCGAGGAGGCGCCGTGCTTGCCGGCACCCATTCCAGTCTTCCCTCGTTCCCCGACGACCCCAACACCGTCGCCTATCCGTGGGTACCGGGCCGTCTCTACCGGCTCCGCGTCTCCCGCTCTCCGGACATCCGCGGTGCCTGGAGGGCTGATGTCACCGACCTGTGGTCCGGCCTCTCCAGCCCTATCCGCGATCTGCTGTCGCGCTCCAGCAGGGGCGAAGACTCGTTTCTCGTCAGGCCGGTGGTCTGGTCCGAGGTGTTCGCCGATTGCTACGCACCCTCAGTCACGGTGCGTTGGACCGAGCTCGAGGGCCGGGACGAGACCGGCGCGGTGGTGCGGCCGGCTGCCGTACGCGTCAACTATCAGGCTTGGGAGGCCGGCGGCTGCCCCAACACCTCGGTTCTCGTGGACGAGTCAGGAGGCCTGCTGCAGGTCACAAACACCGAACGTCTGGTACCACAGGGCGCTCGCTTGTCCCTACACCCCGGGGGCTAGTAGCCTACGGGCGGCCTCTCATCGAGAGCGGCCCATCAAGTGGCCGCCGAGACCGGCTATCCAGAGCACGATCGGATACACAATCCACCGCTCCCCCCCACCGAGGCCCAGGCTCGCCATCGGACTGGAGTCGCCCAGGATGAGGTACAGCAGCAGCGTGACCAGCGAAACCGCCCCGAGAAGAATGCCAAGATAGCCGAAAGGGCGGGCAGCGATCGAGACCGACGCTATGGCTGCCAGTCCACCTGCGATGAAGGCAAGAAGGGCGAACAGGGCATGTACGTTGCCGTAGTTGCCGGGGAACACTCCCACGCCCAACACCCCGACGGCGAAGAGCGCGATGAGAATGGGCACAGCCCAGCGGCGGAAGCCGCGTTGCAGGCAGAACGATGCCACCAAGGCCAGCGCGCCGCACACTATCATCGAACTGTCGAAAATGGTGGCCGAGGGTTGGTGAGCCACGCTATCCGGGGGCTCGGTGGCGCCCAGGTCGCTGATCGCATTCTTGGAGGTGCTGTAGCCGGCCGGATATAGCGCCTCGGCCGTGACCATGCCCAGCGAAGCGATGGCTGCGGCCAAGAACAGCAGCAAGCCCGCCACGGTAAGGTATCGCCGTCGCATCATTCGCCGGCCGGGGAAGCGTGTCCGCGCCGGATCACAGCCGCGACGGGTCTCGCCGGCCCACCCCCCGCCTCCTGTCGGCTGGGTCGATCGGCGGACGTCTCCGGCATTGCTCCAAGGAAGCAGGCTCCTTCGCCGATTTCCTCGAGGTACTCGAGCAGCTCGTCCGTCTCCATGGGCCTGCCTATGAAGTAGCCCTGAGCACTGTCACACCCCAGTTCCTGGAGCAAACGCCACTGCTCGCTGTGCTCGACGCCCTCTGCCGTGACTTTGAGGCCGAGGGTGTGGGCGAGGGCGGTGAGCAAACGCACGATCTCGCGATTGGTCCTGTCCTGGGTGATCTTGGAGATGAAGGAGCGGTCGATCTTGAGCTCTTCCACGGGAAAAGTGGTCAAGTGCTGCAGGGACGACCAGCCACGCCCGAAATCGTCCAAGCATATGCGCATCCCGAGGGCGCGCAAGTCCTGCATCACCTTCTTGGATCTGATGGGGTCCCGGATAAGGGCGGTTTCGGTTATCTCCAGGGCGAGCCGGTCGGTGGGCACGCGCCATGCGCCGATACGGTCGATCACGGTGGCCAAGAAGTCCGGTTCGACGAGCTGGCGCGGTGACAAGTTGAGGCTGACGGGGAGATCGGCGGCGAGGCTCCTCGAGGACTGCCAGTGGCTTATCTGGCTGCACACCTCGTCGAGCGCCAACTCTCCAAGCTGAACGATGAGACCTCCGTTCTCGGCGATGCTGATGAATTCGTCCGGAAAGACGGTGCCTCTTTGAGGATGCTGCCAGCGCATCAGCGCCTCGAGGGAGTGTATCGCCCCGGTTCGCAGGTCGGCGATGGGCTGGTACGACATGGAGAAGTCCCGCTGCCGGAGCGCCACCCTAAGGTCGGTTTCGGCCTTGAGCGTCCGCGACACCGTCCGATGCATGTCCTCGTCGAAGACTCGGAAGCACCCGCGGCCGTCTTCCTTGGCCTGGTACATCGCCGTGTCGGCAGCTCGAAGCAGGCTCTCCGAATCCTCGTACGAGGAGTCCCATAACACAACGCCGACGCTGGACGTGGCAGTCATCTCCTGCTGCCGGAAGTAGACAGGTGTCGCCAGCTCCTCTCGTATTCGCTCCAAGATCGGAAGTACCTCACGAAAGTCGGTCACGCTGCGCAACAGGATCATAAACTCGTCGCCGCCCATCCTTCCCACGGTGTCGGCCTCTCGTACGCAGCGGTGAAGCTTGGTCGCCACGCTCTGCAGCAGCACGTCACCGGCGAGATGGCCGATGCTGTCGTTGATCAGCTTGAACCGGTCCAGATCCAGCACCATCACCGCGAAGATGCTCGTGCCGTGGCGCTTGGCTTGGTGGATGGCATCATCCAGTCTGGACATGAAGAGAGCGCGGTTGGGCAGTCCTGTGAGGCCGTCGGTGAGTGCCTGCTGTCGCAGGCTGTCCTCCATGAGCACTCGCTCGGTCACGTTTCTCAGGACTACAAGCCGTCCCACCACGTGGCCACGTTTTGAGAGTGGAGACCAGCTCACCTCGTAGTGGCGGCGAACGCCGCCCTCAGTCAGGTGCAAGTCGGTCTGACTCGAGGCGCCGGCGGAGGGTGCGTCCATCGGGGCCCAGGGCGGCCAGGATTCGGCCAAAGGTCTAGCGAGGATCTGCGCCGTCGGCCGATCGATGAGCGCTTGGGCCGACTTGTTGAGATCGATCACTCGGTCCCATTGATCGAGTAGCAATACGCCGTCGGTCATGTTCTCCACGAGGGCATGTCTGGCCACGGGCACCACGCTGAACAGGCGGGGTCGGAAAAGTCCCCAAGCCACTGCTATCGCTGCTACGAGTAGCCCCACGGAGGTCAGGTCATACGCAGGCATCGCGCCAGGGACGAGCAGGTAAATGAAGGCGCAGACGAGCGGTACCCCTGGTCCGGCCATGATGGCGATCAGCTGTCTGCGGTTAAGCGAGGCAGCCGAGCGGGCGACGCCTATGAGGACCGCCAGCGCGGCGATCGTCAGGGCCGAGCTGTAGCCCGAGTGCACCCAGAACCAGGGTCCCCAGGTCCGGCCGAGTTCCAGGACAGAGCCTCCGGTGTCGAGCCAGACCGAGGCGCGCACGAGGTGGTGGGAACCATCCGTGCCGAGCAGTGCAAGCGTGGTGAGCGGCAGGACGCAGCCGGCGACGACCCTGGGCCAGGTCAACAGCTTTCGGTATCCCGCGTAGTCAAGCGCCAGGGCGAGCGCCAGGACCGGGAAGAAGCATATTCCGATGTACTGCACGTCGGCCCAGAAGAGCTTTCCGGAGAGGGTTTGCGTCAACAGCTCCATGGCCACCGCTACTGCCCATAGGGCGGCGAGAGGCAACATGAGCAGGAAAGGGTAGGCGCCGGGCAGCGAACGATTGCGCCAGGCATACCAACCCAACCCAACAGCGATGGGCACGGCAGTGCCGAGCAGCACGAGGCCGGATGTGAGTTCTAGGTCCATTTATTCGTGTAACCCTCACACTCTTGTCGGCACGACGGCGGCCCAACATAAGCCCCAAGCAGGGGGATGGGGTAGCGCGAGCACCGCGGAGGGCTCTGGAAGGGCCCGGCACGGGCCAGGACAGGCACAGGGGCGACGACAGGGAGACAGTGATGCCCGAGCCGCCGAGCTGCCGCCCTATGCCATGCCGCCCGGGCCTTCTTGAAATACTTGGAATGCGTTCAGGATTAGTTCAGGAAAGTCATGTCACTATACCGTCATGGAGTCACACAGCATTGCTCAACCCCCCTCCTGAGCTGTGGCCCCAACCCTGTCCGGTGGTTGTCGGACCCGACCGGGGCGAGACACCACCACGCCCACACGGCGGAGACGGCGTATGCGGCGTTCGGCACAGCCGAACGCCGCGCCCGCCGTGTGACTCTCCGAAATCGCCCCGTCTGAATCCCGGCAGCCTCACCTTTTGCATGCCGCCGGCTCCGAACGCCGGACACGGCGGCGCTTGTGCGCGGCCGTGCGGAGGGCGATACTACTTCCACCATGATGGAGCCCCGCATCTTCGTTCTTGAGGACGACCCTCAGATGCGCTCCTTGCTTGTCCGCGGCTTGCGCGAGGAGGGCTACGAGGTCCAGGGTTTCGCCACGGGCTCGGAACTGCTGAGGAAGGTAGCCGAGACCGCTCCGGAGCTGTTCGTCATCGACATCGGCCTCCCAGACACCGATGGGCGCGACGTGTGCCAGGCCATGCGTGCCCAGGGAGTGACGGCGCCGGTGCTCTTCCTCACCGCCCGCGACTCCCTCTCGGATCGGCTCTCGGGCTTCCACGTCGGCGGTGACGACTATATGAGCAAGCCCTTCGCTTTCGCCGAACTGCTGGCTCGGCTCGAGGCCCTCATTCGCCGAAGCGGCGCCGAGCGGGTGGTGGAAGCCGGCGGGCTGGTGCTCGACCCCGCGAAACATGCCGTCTCGGTGGGCAAGGTGACGGTGCTTCTTACACCCACCGAGTTCCGCTTGCTCGCCAAGTTGGCGGCTTCTCCCGGGCAAGCCATACGGAGAAAGGCTTTGATAGAAACGGGTTGGCCCCATGGGGCTATCGTCTATGCCAACACGCTCGATGCCTACGTCGCGCGTTTGCGCCGAAAGGTCTGCGTTCTTCCCGGTGCTCCCCAGATAGTCACGGTACGAGGCGTGGGGTACTCCCTGCAGTGACTCGTTTGTTCTCACGCATGGGCGTGCGGGACCGCCTGCTGCTCGCGGTGCTGGGCACGGTGGCGGTTGCGCTCATCACGGTGACCGTCGCCTTCAATCTGCTTCTCTCGGTGAGCCTCAACGCTGACGCCGACAAGCGGCTCAAGACCATGGTGGACGCCGCGGCCAACACCGCTATCAGGATCAATGAGAAGGGCGAGGTCACGTTCCCGAAGCCGACGGGCGACATCAAGGACCTGGGATCGCAAGTATGGGTGTTCTACCACGGCAAGACGGCGAGCAGTCCCGATGTGAACGCCGTGCTCGAGGCGGCGGCGAAATCTTTGGACGGCCAACTGGCTCAGTATCGGAACTTGCCGGAACAGGAAGTGCGGCTGTTGGGCGTGCCCTTGTACGATACTCAGGGCAAGGTACGCGAGGGGACGATCGTGGCAGCGCTCTACACGGGTTCGTATGCCCGCACGCAACGGATCGCTCTGGTGGGCACCGCGGCGTTGACCGCTCTCCTCCTTATCGTCGTGGGCTTCGCCGGTCGCTGGGTGCTGAACGCCGCTCTTCGCCCGGTCTCGCGCATGACGAGCGAAGCGGAGGCCTGGAGCACTGAGGACATCGATCGGCGCTTCGAGATGGGCGAACCGCACGACGAGGTAACCCAACTGGCCCACACGCTCGACGGCCTGCTCGATCGGCTGGCCGCCAGTTTCCAGCGCGAGCAGCGCTTTTCCGCGGAGGTTTCTCACCAACTTCGCACTCCGCTGGCCAAGATCAAGGCCGAGGCCGAACTGGCCCTCAGACGCGAGCGGGATCATGCCTACTACCAGGAGGCACTCGCCTCGGTGTCCCACGGTGCCGACCAGATGGCCCGCACGGTGGAGACCTTGCTTGCCGCCGCGCAGAAGGAAGGCAGTCTCGCTCGGGGCAGGGCGGACGCGAAGAAGGTGCTCGAGGACCTGGCCAAATCGGTGGCGGTGCTCGCCGCCGGGAAGTCGCTGGAGGTGACAGTCGACGCACCGGCCCGCGATCTGCGGGTAGGCGTAGGCGCCGATCTCGCGACGCAGATCATCCAGCCGGTCGTGGAGAACGCCTGTCGCTTTGCCCACCACAAGGTGGTCCTCGGAGCGGCCCGTAGCGGCAAGGAGATTCAGTTCACCGTAGAGGACGACGGTCCCGGAGTGGCCGAGGAGGAGAAGGAGAAGATCTTCGACCCGGGCGTGCGCGGATCAGCGGCTGCAAGTGAGCGGACCGCGTCCCGCGGAGCCGGCCTGGGCCTCCCCCTGGCTCGGCGCCTCGCCCGGGCAGCCGCGGGTGACGTGGAGGTCGGCCCGAGCATGATCGGCACCGGCGCCCGTTTCATAGTAAGGTTGCCGGCCGGCTAACAGCCTCCGGGCCGCCAAAGAACGAAGCCGCGGCCGCCAGAACGCACCGGATGGCGCGGCGCCAGTAGGCTGCCCGCCGCCGCCGCAGCCACGGACCCTCCGGAGAAGCCCGGCTCGTTTCGCCCCTAGAGCGAAGCGAATAGAGTCGCTACCTGAGGGTGAGGGCCGGCAGGGCCGTCGCTAGCAGTAAGGAGTGGCGGCTAGGTTTGCGTCAGCGATACCAGAGTATATGGCCACACTCCAAGGGTACGTGGGCCGACGGATGCCAGGGCACGACGCGTGGAGTGTAGTCCCCCAGCGGACGGCCGGCAGGTATGACGGCGCGGAACGGGTAGGACGCGGCGGAGCCTCGCTTCTTCTTGAGCGCGCCCAGATCGGTCATCAGCACGTGCCGCTCGGGCGCTTCGCCCGGAAGGGGATCGGCGTAGACCTCCACAAGCACCGCCTGCGGCGGGACCTGTCCCAGCTCGAGCTCCACCTTGAACTCGTGCACGCGGCCATCCGTCCGGTCGGACGTACTCGCCTCGACGTCGACGAACCTGATCTCGCTCCAGTGCTCGTCGAGCGAGGTGCGCCACGCTTCGATGCTCGCGGCGACCTCGTCCGGCCGGGGTGTGCTCGCCGTCTCGGCGCCGGAGTCACCGACCCG
>PMIZ01000482.1 GCA_003157225.1 Actinomycetota bacterium
CTCTCACCAACAGAGCCAGGCACACGACGTCGGTGTCTTCAGGGGCGAGCTCGTCGGTAACGAGGTAGGCGGACTCCCGGCTGATGAGTCCGTGGACTTTGCCGACGCCGCTGCAGGGGATCACGAGCACCATGTCTCTTGTTCTCATTCTTCGGCCGCCTTGCGCTCCACGTCGGCCGCGTACGCCGGCCCGTCGACGAGCAACGCTCGGTCTTCGTCCCAAGCGGTCAGATCGAGCTCGGCGATCCAGCTGCCGTAGGGGTCTTCGTTGATCGACTCTGGCGCGTCGGCCACCGCCTCGTTGACGCGCACCACCACGCCGCTCACCGGCGAGATCACGTCAAAGGCGGCCTTCGTCGACTCGATGGCACCCAGCTCATCGAATTGGGCGACGGTCGCCCCGATCTCGGGCGGGTCGACGTAGGTGATATCGGTGAGCCGCTGCTGCAAGTAGTCGGAGATGCCTACCCGGGCCCTGGTCCCGGCCACCTGGGCCCAGACGTCGTTCGCGTTGAAGTAGTACCCGGTCGCAGGGATCCGGAACTCGTACTTGTCGTGAACCACGACGACATGATCTGAGGCCGCTTCGAACTCCATTTCGGCCGGTGCTTCCCCAGCTCGTCGCGTCTTCTTGGGTGTGAAAGCCTCATTTTCGCTGATACCGTCTGCCATCTTCCGGGCAAGCTCGAGAGCACCCGGGCCGAGGCGCAGACCGGGATCCAGAGCGCTTCCGGCCGCTTTCACGACGTCGGAGACCAGTACCTTCTGAGCGACTTTGGTGCCCGTAGCCGCGGCGAGCTTGCTCGCGCATTTGGTGGCGCACCCGTCCACCACGATCAGCCGGTTCTCGGCGAGCGCCCTCTTGTACCGGGCCGGCGTCCGATTGAGGGCCACCGGGCAGATGATCTTCGCTCCAGTTGTTTCGGCCAGCCGAATGGCCACCTCGCGTGCGACCGACCCCTCTGGTTTGTCCAGGCCGGTGCAGGCAAGGATTGCGTAGTTCATCCCTTACCCCCCTCGGCATGCAGCCTCTTGATGAGAGCTACCGTCTCCTGCTTGTCGGGGAAGGTGATAGCGTCGGGCCCACAGGTCTTGGCGCAGGCTCGGCAGAAGACGACGCAGTTCCCAGGATTGGCAACCACCAGCTTGACGTGGCCCTCGCGGCGCTCGAAGACCCGGTGGGGGCAGAATTCATCACACTCCATGCAGTAGTCGCACTTGTGGTAGTCGATGGTGGGAGCCCACGGGATCTTGCTGCGCGGCACCCCCATGAAGGTGCTCTCAGGCATCCTCGCTGCCGTCCTTGTCGACTCCCTCGTCAACGCTCATTTCGCGAAGCGCGGCCGCCACCTTCTCGACCGCCTCGTCGGTGGTCATGTCGCGAATGTCGAGCGGCATCATGTCCTTCTTCACGTCCATACCCTGCGCGGCAAAAGCATCGCGGAATAGCTTATATTGCATGTTGGGAGCGCAGCCCGCGATCACCAGCGGCCGCTTGGCCTGGAGAATGTCCGCTAGGAACCGGTCTCCATCCTCTTCGCAGAGTTGCGGGTGGATCATCCCGAACTCCACCGGCAACTCGATGCGTACCCGGTTGATGAAGTCCCAGATGTCCATCTTCTCGAATCCGGGGCACTTGCCCGTGCAGACACACATAATCAGACCGGGTCGTTGCTCAGCCATTTCATCGCTTCCTTCACGTTCTTTCGGACCGTTCCTCGACCGTAGCGATCCGTCATCAGTTTGCCTCGGGAGTCTTCGACACTGCAACCGTATAAGCGATTATACACAATCCATTGTCCGGTTGGGCGTGGGCAATGGCGGAAGTGAACTGGCCTTCCCGCTCAGTGCCCCTGGCGCAAAGTGTCCGCGAGCGCCGCTGGCAGACCCGCGGCAAGAACTCCCCCGGCGGCAGCCTCCACATCGTACTCAACCCGCCTGATCTCGACGCCGATCGGGGCCCGGGCGGAAGACCTGAGAACGACATATGCGGCGCGCCAATCCCCGTCCTTGGGTCGCCCGGCTGAGCCAACATTGACGAACAACTTGTCTCCGTACCGGCGGAACCAGGGGTCGTGGGTGTGCCCGAAAGCGATGGCATCATCCGACTCGGTTCCCGCCAGCCGCACATAGGTCCGTTCATCGCGATCCCGGGACAGGTACTCGTTGATGCGCCGAGGGCTGCCGTGAACCAAGTGGATCTTCTTGTCGGCGAGGTCAACATGAAGCTCCCTCGGCAGGGTGCGCAGATAGGCTTTCCCGTCGAGCGTCACCGCGCCGACTGTGAAGGCATACGACGCCTCGCCGATCCGCTTCGCCTCCGCGTTCGGGTAGTAACAGCCGCAGTCGCCCGTCTCCCAGCCGATGCCCTCGTCGTAGTTTCCGAGGATACTCTGCACGCCCCGACTGCGGAGCAGGTCGATCACGCCGTTGGGATCCGCCCCGTATCCGACCAAATCACCCAGGCAGTAGACCCTGGTAGTCCCTCGAGCCGCAAGATCATCGAGGACTGCCTCGAGAGCCATGCGGTTCCCATGCACGTCAGAGAAGAGTGCGAGAGTCTCGATGGTTTGCTCCATCTCCCTTCTTGGTTTCCGTCTGGAGTGAATGGCCGATCATGGTCGGGCAGCCGAGATCCGTCCCTCCTGTGTCACCCACCCCCGGCGCCGTGTCCGGATCCTTCGCCGGCCAATACCGGCGCTGCAGAAAGAGGGCCACGTTCACCAGCCCGATCATCACCGGCACCTCCACCAATGGCCCGATAACAGCCGCGAAGGCCTGGGCCGAACCTAATCCGAACACGGCCACCGCCACAGCTATCGCAAGTTCGAAATTGTTGGAGGCCGCGGTGAAGGCCAGCGTGGTGCTCTGGCGATAGTCGGCGCCGACCCTTTTGCCCATGTAGAAGCTCACGAAGAACATGATCACGAAGTAGAGGAGCAAGGGAATGGCCACCCGCAGCACATCGAGCGGCAAGTGAATAATGATCTGGCCCTTGAGCGAGAACATCACGAGGATGGTGAACAGCAGTGCGATCAGGGTGATAGGACTGATGCGGGGAACGAACTCGCGGTGGTACCACTCCTTGGTCACGAAGCGCAGCATCACAACCCTGGTCAAGATGCCGGCGACAAAGGGGATCCCCAAATAGATGCCCACGCTCTTCGCGATCTGCCCGATGCTCACGTCCACCGCCACCCCCTCCAGCCCGAACCAGCGCGGGAGCACAGTGATGAAGACGTACGCGTAGACCGAGTAGAAGAGCACCTGAAACACCGAGTTGAAGGCCACCAGTCCCGCGGCGTACTCGCTGTCGCCTTTGGCGAGTTCGTTCCACACGATCACCATGGCGATACAGCGGGCCAGCCCGATCATGATCACACCCTGCATGAGGGCGGGCTTGTCAGAAAGAAGCAGAATTGCGAGAAAGAACATAAGGATGGGACCCACTATCCAGTTCTGCACGAGCGAGAGTCCCAGCACCCGCCAGTTGCGGAAGACATCCCCCAATTCCTCGTAGCGCACTTTGCAGAAAGGCGGATACATCATGGCGATGAGACCCACCGCGATGGGGATGGAGGTGGTGCCGATGGAGGCACTCTGGATGGCCTTGCCGATCTGCGGCCAGACGTAGCCGGCCCCCACGCCGATGGCCATGGCCAGGAAGATCCAGACGGTCAAGAATCGATCAAGAAACGAGAGACGCTTCAGGTTTCCTCCCAGACTCCCGCGCGAACGATGAGTGCCCTTCGACGCGATAATCACGTATAACCGCTTGTACGAGAATCATTGTAGCGCAGTTCGCGTCGAGGGTGTGCGGATTCGCGCTGGCGCCAAGCAGGCTGCTGAATACCGACGCTGCGCCGCTGCCCTCTGGGCGTGGACGCGATCGCCGCGCGCGAGACAAGGAGGCAGAAGGCGCGAATAGCAGCGCTATCTGTGTGACCGAGGACGCAGTATCGCGCTGGCCAGCGTGTCCTGGTGGCCGTGGCTTCGTTGTTCAGCCGCCTCTTAGCCCAATTGCACCTCAACGAAGTGGTCGCGCCGGTCGTCCACAAGAGCGATGGTGCCTTGCAGGGGTCCGGTCTGGTCGAGATCTGCGCCATCCATTCTGACGCGTTTCACCCGTTCGGGCTCCGTGCGCGTGGTCTCGCTCTGAGAAGCGCCGGGCGTCCCCTCCGTCCGCTCGATGGTGATGTGGTAGAAGGTCTCCCGGTACCGGTAATGGATCTTGTACGATTTCCAATCCTTCGGAACCAGCGGCGCCAGCCGAAGCTTGTCCACCTCCAAATGGAGGCCTAGCAGCGTTTCCAGGGCCAGACGGTACATCCAACCCGCGGCGCCGGTGTACCAGGTCCAACCTCCCCGGCCGGTATGCGGCGGAGCACCGTAGATGTCGGCGCTCATGACGTAGGGTTCCACCTTGTAGAGCTCGCTCTTCTCCGTCTGATCGCCATGATGGATAGGGTTGAGCATCGAGAACAGTTCCCAGGCGCGCTCGGCATCACCCATCATGGCGAACGCCATCACGGCCCAAATCGCGGCGTGAGTGTACTGACCGCCATTCTCGCGGACACCGGGCACGTATCCCTTGATGTAGCCGGGCTCCAGGGAGGACGTGTCGAAGGGCGGATCGAGCAACTCAATGAGGCTCGCCTCCGGCTTGACCAGCAGTTCGTCTACCGCCGCCATGGCCTGGCGGGCGCGTAGTTGGTCTCCGGCCTCGGATATCACCGCCCAGCTCTGGCTGATGGAGTCGATCCGGCATTCGTCGTTGGCCGAGGAACCCAGAGGTGTGCCGTCATCAAAGTACGCCCGCCGGTACCAGCCGCCATCCCACGCATGGGCCTCAACATTGGCCCGGAGTTCCTCGGCCTGCCCCACGCACAACCGCTTCAGTTCGTCGTCTCCACGACGCCCGGCCAGGTCGCCGAACAGGCGCAGGTTCTCAAGGAGGAACCAGGCAAGCCACACGCTCTCCCCTTTGCCCCCGCGACCGACGAGGTTCATGCCATCGTTCCAGTCGCCGGAGCCCATGAGCGGCAATCCGTTGCGACCGAAACGCAGGCCGTGCTTGATCGAACGCGCGCAGTGCTCATAGAGAGTCGCAAGCTCGGTAGAACGTTGCGGAAGGTCGTAGTAGGCCTCCTCGCTCGGGCTCAATGCTCGGCCTTCAAGGAAGGGTACTTGCTCATCGAGCACCCCGGTGTCGCCTGTCGCCAGTACGTACCGGCAGGTCGCGTATGGCAACCAGAGATAGTCATCCGACGAATGGGTCCGCACGCCTTGCCCCTGGGGTGGATGCCACCAGTGTTGCACGTCACCTTCCCGGAACTGCCGTTCGGCGCAGCGAAGCAGATGCTCGCGCGCGATCCATGGTGTCGCGTGCATCAAGGCCATCGTATCCTGCAACTGGTCGCGGAAACCGTACGCGCCACCCGATTGATAGTAGCCGCTCCGTCCCCAGACCCGGCAGGAGAGGGTCTGGTAGATCAGCCACCCATTGGCCAGCACATCGAGCGCCCGGTCCGGAGTCTCCAGATACACCGCACCCAAGGTGCGGTTCCAGTGCGCCCACACCTCCTCCAGCGCCTGGCGGGCGCCGGCCGGTCCCGCAAATCTCCCAACCAGCTGCTGGGCCTCGCTCCTGTCGTCGGCCGCTCCACTCACGAACACGATCTCCTGCTCCTGCCCGTCGGCCAGCTCCAGCTGGGTCTGAATGGCTCCGCACGGGTCGAGCCCGACGCCCATCCTGCCGGACAACCGCATACGCCGCATGGCCGCCGGGTCGGACAGAGAACCGTTGCGGCCGATGAACTCGGCGCGGTTTCCGGTGATAGTCCGGCGCCCCTCACTTGACTGAGCGAAGAACACTCGACCTGGCCGGCTGCGAGAATAGGGGTTGCGGGCGAACAGTGCCCCGGTGTCTGCATCCTTCTCGGTCGCGACGTGCATAAGGTTGGCGTGTCGCCACTCACCCAGCACCAACTCCCAGTACCCCGTGAGCGTCAACCGCCGGGCGCGCCCGGAATGATTGCGCAGCTTCACCACCGCGAACTTGACCGGCGCGTCGGTGGCCACGTAGGTGGTCATCTCCGAGAAGATGCCGTATTCATCGTGTTCGAAGATGCTGTAGCCGAAGCCATGCCGGCATTCGTACCCCGAGCGGCCGCGAGCGGGCAGCGGAGTGGGGGACCAGAAGGCGCCCGTTTCCTCGTCCCGAATGTAGAAGGCCTCCCCACCGCTGTCGCTGACCGGATCGTCGTGAAAGGTGGTCAGGCGGAATTCGTGCGCGTTCTCCACCCATGTGTAGGCGCTCCCGCTCTCGCTGACCACCGTCCCCAGGTAAGGATTCGCGATCACGTTCGCCCATGGCGCGGGTGTACTCCGCCCGGGTTCCAAGCTGATCACGTATTCACGGCCGTCGAGCGTGAAGCCGCCGAGGCCATTGTGAAAGACGCTGTCTCGCTTAGGAAGCGCCTTGATCACTTCCACCACGGCTAGGCGCGAAGGCTCGAGCGGGGCCGGCAGGCGCTCGGCCGGCGCGCGGCGTTGCACCTGCTCTGCAAGTGTCTCGGTGGTGGCAGTGAGCACCACGCGGGCGACAGTCTGGAACAGCACCCGATCCTCCTCGGACAGCTCTTCCGCACGCCGGACGAACACGCCGCCGGGCTTGTCAAGGACGGCCGCTTCGGGGCCCGTGTTGATCAGGCTCATGATCTCGTCATGAAGGACGGCCCGGTACCCTGAGAAGTCCTCGTTCAGGATCACAAGGTCGGCCGCCAGGCCTTTTATCCTCCAGTAGGCATGGGCCTGCAGCGTTTGCTTGACGAGGTCGATGCGACTCACGTCACCAATGCGAACCAGGACGATGGGCAGGTCGCCCGATATGCCGAAGCGCCAAAGCCCGGGCTGGCCGAGCTGGTTGCGCTCGATGACGTTGGGGGCAGCCCGTCTCAGAGCGCTCCCATGGATGACCGACGTAGCCAGCCGGCCATAGATCTGGGCGTCCGCCTCGGAGATGCTAAGGAGACGCAGTATCTCCTGGCTCTGGAACCAGGCCATCTCGAACGCGCGCTCAGCGAAGTGCCGGTCGCGATACTTCCCGATCAGGGCCAGAGCCCCTTCGCGGGTCTCGGCGACGCCCGAGACCAGGTGCACGGTGGCCGACTCGTCAGGAGCCAGCGTCACCACGCTGCGGATCGCCACGATGGGATCCAGCACCGGCCCCGCTGTGTTCGACAGGGTCGCCGGTCCGTCCGGGTGGTCGAACGCCGCCGGGTCGGCCGCCGTTCGACCCCGGCCGATGAAACGAGCGCGGTCGGTCTCATACGAGGCGTCACCCGCGCGGGCACCAGGCACCGCCAGAAGATGGAACATCCACGGCGTCAACTCCCCCGCGTCTCGTGGGCGGCGCTTGCAGAGGATGGCACCTTGCGCGGGAAGGATCTCGGTCTGCACGAACAAGTTGCTGAACGAGCGATGGGCCAAATCGGCATTCAAGGGCGCCATGACCACCTCCGCGTAGCTCGTCACCTCGATCGTACGGCGGTCGTCGGACAGGTTGGTCAGGGTGACACGGCGGATCTCGACGTCGTCTTCGGGCGACACACTGATCTCGGTGTGAGCTTCGATGTCGTGATCGACTCTGCGGTACTCGGCGCGTGCCTGGACGAAGACCGCCTCGTAGCGGTCGGCCTGGCGTCGCGTTGGCTGATAGGCGGTCGACCAGTAGCTGCCTGTCTCGCGATCACGCAGGTAGATGAAGCTGCCATAGCCGTCGCACGTCGCGTCCTCGCGCCAACGCGTCACGGCCAGATCGCGCCAACGGCTGTACCCCCCGCCGGCGTGGGTAGCCATGACGTGGTAGTTGCCATTGGAAAGCAAATGGACCTCGGGCAGGGGCGTGTTCGGGTCCGTATAGACGCGATGGACGGCGCCCGCCTCCCCGACAGCGGCGCGTCCTGCCTCGATCCCCTCGTCCGCCCGCGGGTGCACGATGACCGTGTGTTTCGGGACCCGTTCCTGTAGAAGCAATTCGGTGGTGCGGACCAGCGGGTCAGAGAGAAAACGGCGCTGCATCGGTCCATCGAGCAACGCATGCGCCAGCCCCAAGAGACTCATCCCTTGGTGATGGGCCATGAAAGAACGGACGATGGCGTGGTTCGTCCCCGGCAGCACGCGTCCCGGGGTGTAGTCAACGGCTTCATACAGTCCGTAGTCGCCGAGAAAACCGGCGGACGCCAGAGCTTGCAGGTTGCGGCAGGCATCGCGAGGGACGACCGTCAATGCTAACGCGGTCGCGTAGGGAGCCACGACCAGGTCCTCGGCCAGTCCGCGCTTGAAGCCCAGTCCGGGCACGCCGAACGCCCGGTACTGGTAGACCTGATTCATGTCGACGGCGTTGTAGCACGACTCCGAGATGCCCCAGGGCACGTGACGTTGCCGTCCGTAGTCGATCTGACGCGCCACAGCGCCTCGGCAAGCCTGCTCCAGCAGCGTGTTCTGGTAGCTAGGCAGGAACAGCCGCGGCATGAGGTACTCGAACATCGAGCCGCTCCACGAGATCAAGCTGACGTCACCACCGTGGCTCGTGAGCAGACGGCCCAAGGCAAACCAGTGTTTTTGGGGCACCTGCCCTTCAGCGATGAGGAGGAAGCTTGTCAGGCGGGCTTCGGATGCCAGCAGGTCGTAGCAGGCAGGATCCCGCCGCCGCTCGCCGACGTCGTAGCCGATGCTCAGCAAGTCCCGCGCCGGATCGTACAGGAACTCAAAATCCATCGCCGATAGCGCGTGACACCGGTTGATCAGATCGTCGATGATGCTCAGCCGTCTCTCCGCCGCGGTTCTGGTGCCAGACGACCGGCGCCCAGGCTCACCCGGAACTGCGTCCGCAGCAGCCAACTCTTCCAAGGTGGGAGCCCTCTCGAAGTGCCAGGGATCGGGTACCAGCGAGGTCAGGTCGTCGCGAAATCTGCGGCATTGCCGATTGAGCGCGCGGGCCCAGTAGCGGAACTCGCCCGCGCCTTCCGGGGAGGGCGCGGCAACCAGTTGCTTGGTGGCAATTTGGAGCCCCTCCAGCAGCGCGCGCGGAAGCCCTGGTGCATCCCAATCTCCGTGCAGAGACTGAAGGGTGCCCCGCAAGGACGTGATCAGCTTCTCTACCTCGGGAATGGGTGGCGCCGGCGTATGCCCGGCCAGCGCCAGCAGAGTGTCCTCGAGGCCGTCGAAAGTGCGGGGGCTCAGCACCGGCTGGTCCTTCAACTCGCTGAGGCCGGCCCGCAGGGCCAGCAGGCTCCCTGCGAGATTGCCGCTATCCACGGAGGAGATGTACTGCGGGTGAAGTGGCTGCAGCGTGCGTGTGTCATACCAGTTATAGAAGTGGCCGCGGAAGCGTTCGAGCTTCTCCATGGTTGTCATGGCCCGATCGGTCCTCCGCAGGAACTCGCCGGTGGAGATGTANNCGCTGCCAACGGATACTCCTGGTAGTTGTCGGGCGGCAGCCAGTTGTGCTCGGGACCGACGAAATCGGCGAAGTAGCGCCACGTCCTTCGGGACAACCCCCGCAGGAACTCCTGCTGCTGGCCGCTCAGGCTAGTCGCCACGGAGTGCAGAGGCCTGCTGATCCACCAGCCGACGATGGGCGACGCCAGCCAAAGCACCAGCACCGGAACGGCAAACAGCCGGTCGGAGAGCCTGGTGTTCGGCACAAAGGCCAGCACCACCGCGATAGCGATGGCCAGCACGGGGCCGATCCACATCTCAGCGAGAAAGTCCCGCGGCGTGCGGCGTGCGTTGCGGCGGCCGTAGGAGGGCAGGTGCCACAGCAGAAGGCCGCGCCGGGTAAACAGCATGCGTACACCCGAGCGGAGAATGGCGTCCAGGTAGATCAGCGCGTCGTAGGGCAGCAGAACCAGGGCCAACAACGCCCGCGCCATGGGACGGATCGCGGACTTGCCGGTGAGGGCAAGGTGTACCAGCCATCCCCAATCATCGGGCTTGCGGACAAGCTGGATGGCCGCGGTCAGCAGGGCAGGCAAGAACAGCGCCCCCACAACCAGCAGGACCCATAGCCAGGACGGTCCGGGGCCCCACAACCATCCTCCCAGCAGCATCGCCACCAGCGCCGCTGGTACGAGGCTTCGGCGCAGGTTGTCCAGAAGCTTCCAGACAGTCAGCGGCGAGAGCGGATTCGGCCGCCGCTTCCCGTCAAGCCCGGGAACGCGGGGCAGCAACCAGCCGGCAAGCTGCCAGTCGCCCCTTGTCCATCGATGCTTCCGGCTGGCCTCCATGGCGTAGCTGATCGGATGCTCCTCGATGAGGTCGACGTCGGTCACGAGGGCTGAGCGCGCGTAGCCACCCTCCAGGAGGTCGTGACTGAGGATCAGGTTCTCCGGAAAACGACCGTGTACGGCCCGTGAGAACGCCTCGACGTCGTAGATGCCCTTGCCGATGAACGAGCCTTCCCCGAACAGGTCTTGATAGACGTCGGAGACCTCGCGTGTGTATGGATCGATGCCCGCCTCACCCGCGAACAGACGCGTGAACCAAGAGCCGCTGGTGCTCGTGAGACTGATTGAAGCACGCGGCTGTAGGATGGCGTACCCCTCGATCACGCGCCCCTTCTTCGGGTCGTACACCGGCCGATTGAGCGGGTGAGCCATGTTACCGATGAGCGTACGCGCGGCGTCGCGGGGCAGTTGGGTGTCGGTGTCGAGGGTGATGACGTATCGGATCGATCCGAGAACGGACCGATCGCCGACTATGTCGGAGAACGCCGACGCCGCCCCGCCCAGCAGCAGCGCATTGAACTGCTCGAGCTTGCCCCGCTTGCGTTCGTAGCCCATCCACACGCGCTCGTGCGGGTTCCACACCCTTGGGCGGTGAAACAGATAGAAGACGCCGTGACCACCGTCGCCGTATGTGTGGTTGAGGGCCTCGATGCCGGCGCGGGCGAGAGCGACGAGACTGTCGTCGCCCGGCCGGGTGGGCTCGAGAGCGTCGCGGAAGTCGGTGAGCAGAGCGAAGGACAGGTTCGGATCGCGATTGCCGAGATAGCGTATCTCCAACGCTTCCAGAAGATCGGGGACGTCCTCCTCGGAGCCGATCAAGGTGGGAACAACCACCATCGTCCGGTGATCCGCCGGTATCCCACCTGAGAAGTCCAGCCGGGGGAGGGTACGGGGGGGTACGGTGACCGTGATCAACACATTGACGACGGGGACGACCAGCGCCGAAGCCCCGATGAGCCCAACGATCGCGAAGAAGACATATCGCCCGACACCCGGATCGACCCTCCCCACGTAGCCCAGCAGCGCAGCCACAGCGACCGCGGTCAGAACAACGATGGGCCCCAGATACAGGGTCAGCCGGAGCGGTCGTGCCGCCCGCGTGGCTCGGATCAGCAACGGGACCCTGGTGCCCATGGCCCGTTCCAGGGCTCGGCGACCCTTGTCGACGAGGTAGTAGCCGACGTGGGCGGTGCGATCGTGCACGCCGGACTGCTCCGCCGAAGCATGAGCGAGCGCTATGGCCGCCCTCGTCACCTCCAGCTCGCTGTGTCCGCTGCCGTTCTTGATGGCCTCGACGGCATGCCGGTAACGGTCGCGCGTGGGGAAATCCTGCGAACCGTAGACTCCCGCCGGATCGCCGCGCAGTACCAGCTCGACCAGGCTGAGTTCCTCGACGAACTCCCCCCAGTCCAGCGAAGATATGAAGCGCAGACTGCCCACGCTGTTCGCGATGGAGATCTGGTCGGCCGCCGCCATGCGGCTGGACGTCTCCAGGAGTTGCACGGCGCTCACGCCCTGTTCGGAAAGTCGATGCTCCAGCCAGGTCTGGACGAAGGCCAAGGCTGGGCCCTGGATCTGCAGTCGCGAGTAGAAGTCCTCCACGAACGGGGCCGTCAACACCACGTCGGCATCCGCGAATTCCGCGAGCACATGGATGAGTTGTCTCGCATCTCCTTCAGAGGCCGCGAGCATGCGATCGGCCCAAGCGATGGCCACGTCACGTTCCTCACGACGACGGGCGATGCGCGCCCCCACCCGGCCTACGTTTTCGAGCAGCGCCAACCTCAACGTGATTGGGAAAGCCCACAACTCCCCCAGATTGAGCGGTTGGGTGGACTGATAGGCAGCCAAGAAGGCCGCCGCGTTGTCTCGATCGACACGCCCGTCCTGATGGGAGATCAGCTCGAGAGCAACGTCATAGATCCGCGGGAACCCGGCCAAGGGACCGCCGGCCAGTTTCGGCAGCTGGCGGCTGTACCCGCGGGGCAGGTGCCGGCGGGCCAGAGCGATCTGCTGCTCGATGAGATAGAAGTTGTCGAGCAGCCACTCGCCGGCGGGGGTGATCTGGCGGTCGGCGGCGACGGCGTCGGTCATCAGCGCGTGGACACCCGTGAGCACGCTCTCGTTCTCGGCAAGCCGCGACAGCAACTGGTCCGGAGCGCGTCCGGGACTGAGTTTGTGGAGCTCGGCGAGCGCCCTGCCATGCTGCTTCATCTGCTCGGCGCTG
>PMIZ01000448.1 GCA_003157225.1 Actinomycetota bacterium
CGCCGCCCGCTGCGCGGGCGGCGCCACTCCCCCCGACAGTCCGTCGTTCCAGCAGCACGAACGCATCCTCGAAGCTGAGCGTACTCCGGGCAAGCCCGCCCCTCGCGTAGTCCTCGCCTACCGTTCCGGCCAGCAGTCGGCGGGCTCCAGCCTCGTCTTCGGCCAAGGCGGTCAGTCCTTCGGGCCGCAGGTACACCCTCGGTTCGCCAGCCACCTCCGCCAAACGAGCCCGCACTTCGTTGCGGGCGCCGGGAACGGGCTGGATCCAGGCCGACCACTGCGCGCTCTCGCTCATCACCTGGTCGACCGTGGTCTCCACCAGGCGCCCGCCCGCCATAGCCACGAGACGGGCAGCACGCTTGGCCTCCTCCAGATAGCAACTGGTGAAGACGAGCGCGGTGCCTGCTTCGATGGCCTCGGCCATGATGTCCCACAACTTCTGCCTCGACACGGGATCGACTCCGACCGTGGGCTCGTCCAGGAGCAGCAACGTGGGCTTGTGCACGAGAGCGCACCCAAGAGCGAGACCCTTCTTCATCCCCCCGGAAAGGCGACCCGCAAGCCTGTCCCGTGCATCTCGGAGCCCGGTGAGCGAGAGCATGGCTTCCACCCGCTCGCGCAACTCTTCCTCCCCCATTCCCCGCACGCGGCCGAAGAACGAGAGATTNNGCAGGGTGGACTTGCCCGCGCCATCGGGACCGAGGACGGCGACCGTATCGCCCGAGTAGACGGTGAGGTTCGCTCCGTCCAATGCGATCGCGCGGCCCAGGCGGACGGTGCCATCGCGCAGCTCGAGCAGGGGCTCGTCCCTTGCCGCCCCCACGGCGCTCACACCAGCTTCCTTCGGAAACGCCAGGCAGCCAGGGTCACGATGACAATCGCGTAGGCGATGAGTATCACAGCCCATAACCAGAGGCTCCCGATCCCCTCGCCCCTCAGGAACGTGCCGCGCGCTATGGGCAGGAAGTAGGTGAGCGGCGCCGCGTAGGCTATCCACCGCACAGGCCAGGGGATTGCGGCCAGCGGGAAGATGAAGCCGGAGAGCAGTATCTGCGGGAGTAGTGTGAAGACCGCCATCTGCATGGCCTGCTGCTGAGTCTGTGAGACGGTGGAGACCAGAAGTCCGAGACCCAGGCAAACAAACAGGAAGGCGAACGACAGCAGCATCAGCAGGCCGGGGTTGCCGGCAAAGGGCACATGGAAGATAAAGACGCCGCAGCCCATGACCAGCAGGAAGTCCAGGAAAGCGATCACCATGTAGGGGACGATCTTGCCGAGCATGAGCTCCATGGGGCCGATGGGCGTGACCAGGAGCTGCTCGAGCGTGCCCCGCTCCCGCTCCCGAACGATGGCTACCGCGGTCATCAACGTGGCAATGAACACCATGACCACTCCCACCAACCCGGGGATCATGTAGTTGACCGAGCGGAGGTCGGGGTTGTAGAGGACCTTCGTCTGCACGTAGGTGGCGGCGCCAGACTGCTGAGCGAAACTCTGGACGAGGGTCTGGATCTGGCGGGCGGCGGCCTGGGCTGTGAAGAGATCGGAGCCGTCGGCGATGAGCAGTCCGGGCGTGTTCGGGCCGGGCGGACGGATGGCCACCGAAGCCCGGTGCTCACGGACCGCGGCCTCGAGCTGTGCATCGGAGAGGGGGCCGGCCTCCACCACGTCGAAGTACGGGGAGGCGTCCAGCCTGCTCGCCACCAGTGCCGCGGTCGGCGATCCGGCCGGCACTGCCACCACGGCGGGTATGTTCTTGACGTCGAAGGTGGCCGCATAGCCGAAGATGACGATCCACAGGACGGGAATGGCGACCATCATCACCAGGGTGCGCCTGTCGCGGCGTATCTGGATGAACTCCTTCACGATGATGGAGGCCAGGCGCTTTAGCACGGGAGGCTTCTCCGCTGACGGTGGCGGGTTGCTCTGTCCTGAGGGATAGTATCAGGAGGAAGCGGCGGGTCAGAGTCAGCCGGATGATGCGGAGACGGGCGCTTCACCACTGGTGGCCTCATATCTAGGGCTCCGTGCGCCGATAGATAGATCATGAATCTGAGCTTCGGCAACATCGTGGTGAGCATCTTCATCGGCCTCATCGGCGCGGCGTTGCTGCTGTACGGGCGCAAAGAGGTACGGGTGCCCCACATCGCAGTCGGCGCGATCCTCGTGGTGTTCCCGTACTTCGTGGGGATCTGGTGGCTCGCGGTCCTGATCGCGGCGGTGATCCTAGGCGGCCTCTCCGTGGTCTCGCGCCTCGGCTACTGACGCGGGCGTGCCCGGCTCCAGCCGCTGCCGGCGTCGCCGCACGCAAAGCAGGCTCCGTGAGGTTCCTGCCTAACCCTCACGGAGCCCGAGAAGTGGTCACTTGGTGTTCCCGGCTAGCTGCCGGTCAAATCCTTCTTGCGTTCGAGGTACTCGTCGTGGTTGATCTCGCCCTTGGCGTACCGCTCTTCGAGGATCCTTTGCGCCTCCGGCGACGCGCCGGCCGGACCAGCCGCGACGACGCCACCATCGGGACCCGTGGCCATCGGCAGCGCCTGCGGACGTCTCCAGTTGCGGATGAGCGTCATGATGGCCAAGATAAGCGCGATCAGCAAGGCGGCCCAGAGAATGGCCCCCAGAACAGCGCCAGCGATGCCGAACCCGCACAGATGGTGGCCTCCCGCACGCAGCACCCGGCCGCCCTGGGAGCCCAACTCGCCCCAGTTGCCGGGATTCATCATTCCATGTCCGAACATAGGCACACCCCTGTTCAGTACGGCACCCCACCGTGCTACCGGGGCGCCTAGTCCTCTTATGCTTCCTCGAGTATAGCGGAGCCGTGTAAGGTTCGCGTTAGTTGGATTGCAGGGGTTTTAGGCCAATGGGAACGACTCGGCGATGAGCCGGCGCGCCTCGGCCAGCCAAGCCTGACGTTGCTCTCGGGAGCTGGTGACGATCACGGCGAACGTGCGTCTGCGAACGTCGTCCACGCCGCACAGGCCGAAGATGCACCTCTTCCAGAGTGACTCCAGAGGATCGCCGAACGCTCGCTGCTCCCTTGCCGGTGGAGTGTTGGAGGTGTTGAGGACGACGACCGTCTTTGCCTTGAGCAGGCCGACCGGCACACCTTCGCCACCATCGCCTTCGAGGAAGTCGTAGGCAACACGGGGTCGCAGCACCCGGTCGACCCAACCGGTCAGGATGGCCGGGGGTTGGCCCCACCAGTTCGGATGCACGATGACGATACCCTCGGCCACGGCGATCTCGGCACAGTGCGCCTGGACCACGGCAGAAAGTGGCGCACCAGCGGGAATCTCGGCTGCCGGGAGCACCGGATCGAACCTCTCCTGATAGAGGTCGTGAAGAGTCGCCGCATGGCCGTTTTGGATCAGCTCGGAGAGCGCCGCCTCGGCGAGCGCGTGGTTGAAGCTGCCTGGCGCGGGGTTGGCGAGGATGACCGAGATATTCATGGATTCAGAAGACCACTCGGCAATCCAGCCCCAGCCCCTCGCACGCCGCGGCCAGCGCCTGGGCGGTGTCCTGGAAGATCTCGTCGGAGCGCTCTCCCCGCAAGCCGTGGGTGCGATAGACCCAGTCGCCGTAGTGATAGTTCATGCGGTCGATGAGGATGTAGTCGGCGCGCCCGGCCAGGAGCTCAGCCAGACCCTCGGCCCCGGGCAGCATCGGGGCGATCATGGCGAAGGTACGGATGCCCGCCTGGTGAAGCTTGTCGAGCGCCTGGAGGCGTGACTCGATGGACGGAGCCTTGGGTTCGAATAGAGCCCTTATCCGGTCGTCGGCCGTGGTGATGCTGAAACCGACCTCGACGTCTTCCCCTTTGGCGAGAATGTCGATGTCTCTGGTCACGAGAGGAGACCGGGTTTGGACCCGAACCGGCCACTGCTCACCGACGAGGATCTCCAGGCAGCTCCGCGTGAGCCGGTACCGTCGCTCAAGAGGCTGGTACGCATCGCAGACGCCGCTCACCCACACGGTGCCCCGCTTCTTGCGGTGTATCTCAATCGCCAGAAGATCCGGGGCGTTGATCTTCACATCGACGTACTCTCCCCAGGGCTCCTTGTGCCCGGTGAACCTCTTCATGAAGCGGGCGTAGCAGTAGGAGCAGGCATGCTGGCAGCCCGAGTAGGGGTTGAGGGCGTAGTCGTAGATCTTCGAGGCTGAGAGTATGGCCTTGGCCTGCAGCTCCTTGACAATCATGGGTCACCCTACCGCGGGGCGGCAAGCCCTATGCAAGCGAAGAAGGTGGCCGCTCAGTACGGTTGGCTGGGCGGCTGGTCGGTCGGCCGTCCGGTGGCCTGACTGGCCCCCGAGCCCGCGGGACCGCCCGGCTGCCCCGTGAGGTCCGCCCGCTTCTGCATGAACTCTTCGCGGCCGATCTCGCCCCGCGCGTACCGTTCCTCGAGCACTCGTAGCGCCTCGGAAGCGCCGGTCGGCGCGCCCGGGCCTTGCGGTGCGTGGTGCCTCCAATCCCAATAGCTCGGATGGTGCCCGGCGGGTCCGCGCACCAAAGAACGGATGAGAAACACGATCCCCGCCACTATGAGGATCCAAATGATGGCCATGAATATCATTCCTAGCCAACCCGCTGCTCCCAGATGGCCATTGCCCCACCACCACATCATGGCCCCGACCTCCAATCGTATTCTCGGTGCTACCGCTCAGTGTAGCTGCGCGGCACTGCTCATCACAGACCCGCGAGGGCCCTGCCCGATGCATCATCACTCCGCGAGAAGCTTCTCCTCCAGTTCTTTGCGTCGCTTGCGTTCGCGTCTCGCCACCAACCAAGCAAGAGTGAGCGCCGGAAAGATGAACAGAATCAGGAGAAACGCCGCGATGACCACGAAGATCAAGAGGGCGCGAGGACGGTAGTCCACGAGCCAACGGTAGATAAAGTAGAGCATCGCCACGGCCGCGGCGGCGTTGATCACCGCGGGGACTCGCATGTCGGCGATGGTCTTTCGAACCACGGGCGCCATGAGTGCCTGAACGTAGATCTCCCCGAGGATCGAAAGCACGAATCCCACACCGATGGCGTACCAAAGCCCTAGAGCCCCCAGCGCAAGGCCGGCGAAGAGCAACGCGAGGCTGCCCGAGAGCTTGTCCAGCCGGATAGCGCGGTTCGCCGCCGCCGCGATATGGAGGTCAACGGGAGGATTGGTTCTCGTGGCCACCCCAACCACACGGTCGATCCGTGCTGTAACAAGGAAGGGCATCTCGCCGATGAGCGCGTAGGAGCTCAGGCCTTCGCTCAGCCTGTCACATACCCGGCCCACGGCCTCGGAGAACTGCTGCTCGGTGCGATATTCCGGGGTCTCCAGCCTCTTGAGCGAGCGCGCGGCCACCTCTCTCGCCAGGGTGCCCGCTCGCTGCTCGTCCAGACCGCGGCGTTTCAGTCGCTTGAACGATTCGCTGAACAAGCGCTGATACGTCTTGTCCTGGCGCGCCTTTTCGCTTGCGGTGACCATGGGCTCAGTCTATAGCGCGCGGGGGGGTGATACCATCCACCACAGGCCCGAACGAGAGGAGCGAACATGCAGCCCGATGCCTCGACGATCCTCAACCGGCTCTCGATCGCCATACCACCCGTCGGCTTCTACGACGCACCCGATCCGGAGCCCTTCAAACCCCTGACTGTGCCGGGTGGCCGCCAGTGCGTCTTCGCGTCGCTCAAGAATTGGCGCGAGGGCAAGACCCTGCACCTCACCCGCGAGAAGCACGGTTGTGGGGGTATGCACCTGTTCGGGGAGGTGGAGCGCGACCGTGACGACCTGGTGAGGTTCCTCTGCGACGAAGAAGGCTTGCGCGCCGACCACGAGTTGATGGGCCTCTGGCTCGATTCGGCCAGGCATTACGAGCCGGCGCACGATCACTTGCTCATCGGTCCACTTCGCCCCGACCAGTACGACTTTCTGCGGACGGTGACCTTCTACGTCAACCCCGACCAGCTGGCCGTGCTGTGCGTCGGAGCCGGCTACTACAGCCGTCCGGGCGACATCCCGCCTGTCGTCGCACCGTTCGGCTCCGGCTGCATGCAGCTCATTTCTTTGTTCGGCGACCTGGACGCGCCACAGGCCCTGATCGGCGCCACCGACCAGGCCATGCGCAAATTCTTGGAACCGGCGTTGCTCGCCTTCGCGGTCACCCGGCCCATGTTCGAGTTACTATGCCGCTGGGCAGCCGACCTCAGCAGCTCGCTCCACTCGGGATTCACCGACACGCTCATCAAAGCGCGCGGAGGCTCACTCGCCTGCTAGAAGGCTGCTGAAGAGTGAAGCCTCACAGATCGGGCCGATAGAAGCACAGGCTGACAAGTGTGCCGCCCCGGGGGCTGGACGAGAGGGTCAGATGGTCTGCCAGTTTCGCCATCAACGGGAGGCCCAACCCTCGGTGTGAAGGTCCTTTGAGCCGGTTGGGAGCCTGGAACTCGCCCGAGCCTTCCACCCGGATTTCCAATCTATCCCCGAACAGAAGGGTGCTCACTCCAACGGGCTCCTTTATCGGACCATGCTCGATGGCGTTCGCGATCGCTTCGGAACAGGCTAGGGCGATGTCGAAGACGCGGTCGTCGGCGAAGCCTGCTTCCTGCGCCACTTGCGCCACGAAGCCGCGTCCTTCTGCCAGCGTGGCAAGATCTGGGGGCAGATTCAGCAAACGGACGGCGGGCTCTTCAGCCTCCAACAAATGCCAACTCCTTCCGAGCGGGACCGCAGTCATCAGTCCGCGTCGCCCAGCCACTCTTGCGGTGAACCCACGTTGCCGCTCTCCGAGCGAACGAGTCTTATCGCATCGTCCCTTCATGGTGTAGACACATGGCGCGTATGTACCCGCACGCGGGTCCTGTAAACACAGGCGCCCAGGACACTCCGAAGCTGCGCTTGGGACGTCGCCTCTTCCGCGTCCCATCCAGGTCGGCCAGCGTGTGCCGGAAAGCTTCCTCCCGCGACACGAGCGGACGGTAGCCGAAGTAGGGCTCGGCGCGGTTGTGACGGTAGGTGTGGTCGACGCATGTCCGGATGACGGCGAAGCGGTTGAAGTTCTATCGCGGGGCCAGATGCTCGGCCGCATAGGCCAGCGAGCAGGCCACCGGGTATGGGATGCTGAGCCTGGGCACGGGCAGGTCGAGCGCCTCCCTCAAGGCCGCTGGTCCTTCGCTAGCCACTCGTGGTGAAGGCGAAGGTTCGCACCATCGCCTCCAGGTACCCTGCGAACTTCGCCCGATCGAACGGCTTGATGTTCGGTGGGTAGTTGTCGATGTTGCCCGAGTGCAGGAGTTCCACCACTTCGAAGCAGGTGCCCGCGTGCAGCGTCCGATAGACTCGCTCCTCGTAGATGTTGCCCGCGGCGGGCTCCTCGGAGGTGAACACCACGAAGGTGACCCCACGTATCTCGACCGTGCCGACGAGGACTTCCGCGGAGTCGGCCACAGGCACGTTCCACTTGGAGGTGGCGACCGCCGACGAGCTCGCCCCGATGTAGACTCCGGCCTCCCCTAGGTTGGTCCCGGCGAAAAGCTTCTCGGGAAGCGTGAAGGCGACCACAGGTGTCTGCGTGAGAGGCAGGAAGCCCTCGAAGCCATGCGTGACCACGAGGGTGCTCTCGGGCCGCACCAGCGAGAAGCCGAACTTCTTGTCTTCGTAGTGAGTCAAGGCCACCCCGGGGATGATCTCCCCGAGCGTGGTGCTCGTGGTCGGCGCCTCGCTGCTGGTGGTCGGCGCCTCGCTGCTTGTGGTCGTCTGCAAGAACGTGGTCGTGGGCTGCGGCAGGCTTGTGGTCGTCTGGGCGACGGTCGTGGTCGGCGCCTGCGTCGTAGTTGTCTGCTGCGCCCCGCCACAGCCGGCGAGCAGCCAGCCTCCCAGTACGATAACGGCCGCCACCAGAGGCAGGCTCATCAGTCTCCAAGATGTTCTCACCAAGCGCTCCTTCACATAGATCGCCGTCGCGCGCTCACTTCCCCAAGGCTCACCGACTGGAGTTGCCGGCCCCGCCGTCGCCGAAGCCCATCCTGATCCCGACAAGCAGGTAGAAGGTGGCCAGCCCCCGGTAGGGCGCGAACGGCGCGAGCGCCTCTTCAGCCTCCACCGAGGTCAGCGCGCGGCCGTCCCCGAGCAACCGGCCCAGGGCCTTTCGCACCCCTAAGTCATCATAGGGCACGGTGTCCACTCTTCCCAGTCCGCGAACAAGCACATAGTTGGCCGACCACAACCCGAAGCCGCGCAGCGCCGAGATGCGCGCACGAACCTCGTCATCGGAGGCAGTCGCCAACGCCTCCAAGTCAAGCGCGCCGGTGGCGACCGCCCCAGCCACCCCAGTCACGTACTCCGCCTTGCGGTGGGAGAGGCCGCAGGCGACCAGTTGGCCCAGGGAGACCTCGGCAAGCGTCTCTGCGCGAGGAAAGACCGGAACCCCCTCCACTTCGACCCCGAACCGCTGTACCAGTCGCGTTTGGATGTGGTGCGCCGCGGTCAGGGAGATCTGCTGTTCGGTGACCGCCATGACCAGCATGTCGAAGAGACTGGAGGGCCGGAAAGGCTTGATTCCATGAAGCTCGCGCGTCAACGGTCCGAGCACCTCATGGGCCTTGACCCTGTCGTAGAAGGGAGCCAGTTCCGTCGCGGCATTGGCCACCCAGGCGACTACTCGTCCCACGGGGGCCGCCGGAGCGGGCGGCCTGGCGTCAGCCAACAGGAGAGGAGGATCGAGGCTGGCCTGCCGGACTTCGACAAGCGTGGGCCGGTCCTCCAACCACACACCCAACCGGAGCACGGAGACGTCGGCGTCCTGGCCGTGTTCGGCGCCCATGGCCGGCGACGGCTTCACGAAGCTGCGCGCGGCCCGTATGCTCAGCTCGAGATCGAACGGTCCTTGGCAAACTACTTC